>CALLDA010000040.1 GCA_937998635.1 uncultured Pseudomonadales bacterium | reverse complement strand
GGCCCATTGATGTTGCTTCTTGACCATCAAAATTACGCCCCGTATAAGCCAGTTCGCGCATAAGCCCATCGCCGATTAAGCGGGGTAAGCGTTGCAAAGTGCCGACATCGGCAACAATGCCGATGTCAATTTCCTTGATAGAAAATGTCGTATCTTCGGTGCAATAACGCATATCACAGGCAGTAACCATATCGATAGCACCGCCGACACAGGCGCCGTGGATGGCCGCAAGAACCGGTTTGCGACAATTCGCGATGGCAGTTAATTGCCGCTGCAGCCAGAGGATCTCAAGACGCAGGGCTTCCCGCTTGCGACCTTCACAGCTAATCGAATCATCGATCAATTCGTTAAGCATAGTCAGATCAATACCCGCACAGAAGTGTTTGCCATTGCCGCTAAGTACCACCACCCGAACCTCAGGCGTGTTGTCTATCCAGGCCATTGCCTCGCCCAGCTCCTGCCACATAGGTTGATTAATGGCATTGGCGCGGTCTGGCCGGTTGAGTTGAAGGTGAGCGATGTTATCGTTGAGTTCGAGAGATAAGGTGGTGTAGGTGGGTGTCATGGCTGGCTCCTGACTAGGCTTATTGTTCTAGTTGTTTGGCAATCAATGTAGTTTAGGCATTTGTGTTGCCAAGACATCAATGGCTAATTTGTTATCAGTCATTATGACTTAGGATGACTCAACTTGGCAGATGCAGGGCGGCTGAATTAAAGTGCTAGCCATGAATCATGCGAATAGTTCTTGCAGATAACAGAATTCTAAAGGAGATCAGATTGAATAAGGTGATTCAGCCTCCACAAGGTGGCTTTGCGCAAGCGACGGCGATTAAGCGGATTGAAGACAATGTCTGGGAGGGAAATTTTTCTGCGGACTGGTTGATCGGCCAAACTTTGAACGGCGGTTACGCCATGGCGGTGGGCGCGCGGGTGCTCGGTGCAGCTTTGCCCCACCCAGATCCAGTAACGGTAACCGGGCATTTTCTGGCTCGTACAGAAGTGGGGCCGGTACGTTGTGAGGTCGAGATATTGCGTAAAGGCGGTGGTAGTTCCTCTGGTGTGGTCAAGCTTATACAAAATGGCGAGCTGAAGATTCAGGTGACCGGCACTTACGGCGATATGGCGCAACAACGTGGCGAAACTCAAAATTTTGAGCCGATACCCGATATGCTCAGTGTCGATCAATGTGACGATTTGCCCTATCCGGCCAATCAACCGTTTCGCAAGCAAATGCTCCAACGTATGGAAGCACTCAATGTTAGATCGCTCGAAGGAGAACCTGACGGCTCAGGTACCTGGAAGGGCTGGCTTGATTTTGCCGACGGCAGCGAAAAAGACCTGTTTTCAATGGTAATGTTCTCAGATGCTTTACCGCCGCCAGTATTTTCTATCTATGGGCGCGAAGGCTGGGTGCCGACACTGGAGCTATCGGTCCAGTTACATCAGATGCCTTGCTCTGGGCCTTTGCGGTGCATCTTTCGGACAAACTTTATTACCGAGGGCATTGTTAATGAAGAATGCCTGCTCTGGGATAGTGAAGATGAAATTATCGCTGTCGCCAGGCAAACCGCTAAATATCGATTGCCGAAATAGTCCTGTTGCGGCATTTTACTGATAAGGGATAAAACCTGACTACTAATAAAAAAGAGAGTATTAAATGAATAATTTTAAGCGATTTATATTTTCCTCAATCTGTGTTTTATCGCTCGTTTCTAGCTGTTATGCCGGGGATGCAGCTCTGCCGTCTTCGAATGTTGCTAAAGATTCTGGGACGACACCAGCGGATCATGTTTTACGCCGCCAACGAGGTCTCGATGTGCTCGGTACGCTGACCGCTACGGATAATCCGCAAAAGCTCGCCAACACCCTTGAGCGAGAGTACGGCGCGTTGGGTTCATTTGCAGTGGATTTCGTGATGGGCGATATCTGGAGCCGTGAGCAACTGAGTCGACGCGATAGAAACCTGATTGTTCTGGCGATGCTCGGTGCCCTGCATCAAACCAATCAGTTGGCCTACTATGTTCCTGGCGGACTGAATCACGGTCTTAGTGCAGTTGAAATTCGCGAAATCATGACTCATCTGGCGGCTTATGCTGGCTTCCCAAGAGCCCTTGATGCGATGGCTGAGACCAATCGAATTCTTGCTGAACTTGGGCATGGGCCCGGTCCAGGTGGCTTTACTGGTTCAGAGCGTTTTAGTAATGCTGAGCGTCGAGCCCGGGGCGCGGAAGTGATGGGCCGCTTATCCGGTAACGATGCGCCAAATCCAGACGAAGTGCTGGCGGCGATGGCCGGTAAACTGGGGCCGCTGGGCGAATACGGTATCGATTTCGCTTTTGGGGAAGTCTGGGCGCGACCGCAGCTATCCCGTCGTGATCGCAGTTTGCTGGTGGTTTCAGTATTGACGGCACTGGGTCGAGGTGATGAGCTGGATATTCACGTCCCAGCTGCGCTTCGTCACGGGGTGACGACAGTCGAATTGCAAGAATTGATGTTGACGGCTTTTGCCTACGCGGGCGCTCCTTTAGCCGTTGAGGGTATGCGCAAAGTCATGGTACATGTCCAGTAGCGTCTTGTGCCTGTTTGCCACCCTTCGCTAATCCATGCCAGGTGTTCTCAGGCTGGATATCTATTTGCCATTCTAGCGGGCTTACCAGAGAATGCGCGCCCTTGTCCGTGAACCCTGTTTGCGGGCACTCCTTGCTGCACTGGGTAACTTTTTTACGCCAGGTAGCTAAACCCTAGAGGAGCAACAATGCGACATTACGAAATCGTATTTATCGTCCATCCTGATCAAAGTGAACAGGTGCCGGGCATGATCGAACGTTACACCAACATAGTGACTACAGGCGGCGGTGCAGTGCACCGTTGCGAAGATTGGGGTCGCCGACAGTTAGCCTACCCGATCAATAAGATCCATAAAGCCCACTATGTGATGATGAACGTGGAATGTGGTCAGGAAGAGCTTAATGAGCTGTCTTCTATTTTCCGTTACAACGATGCGGTATTGCGCAATCTAGTCATTAAGCGTGATGGCCCAGTGACTGAAGAGACAGATCTTTACAAAGCCGAAGTAGCCGATAAAGCTGAAAAAGAAAGCCGCCAACGTCGTGAAACCGAGCGCGCCGCCGCGAAAGAAGCCAGTGATAGAGCTGAAGCCGAAGCGAAGGCAGCCGCTGAAGCAGCAGCTCCTGAAGTGACTGGGGAAGTAAGCGAAGAAGCTTCTGAAGTACCAGCGGCAGACGCACCCACAACTCAGGCGGAGGAATAAGTCATGGCCCGTTTTAATAATCGTCGTCGCAAGTTTTGTCGATTCACCGCCGAAGGTGTGGTCGAGATCGACTATAAAGATCTCGATACCCTGAAAGAGTATGTGTCAGAAACTGGCAAAATCGTACCTAGCCGAATTAGCGGTACAAAAGCCAGGTATCAGCGCCAACTGGCTACTGCTATCAAGCGTGCCCGGTTTTTAGCCCTGTTGCCGTACACGGATAGCCACAAGTAAGTAAACGTTAATAGCGGTTTCTATCCATGAAGGCTCTCGCCGAGTTTATTATGGCGGGGCGATTTAAAGCAGCGCTGGTCGCCTTTTTTGGCAATATGCTGCCTTTAATTAGTCCTGCTGCCGTTGGCCTCGTTGCACTGAGGCACAGTGTTGCTGATGCAATGCTGGTGATGCTCTGGGCCTTACTGCCTTTAATTATCGTACTCAATATCAGCGACATGAATGCCTTAATGGTCTGGGCTTCGTTATTATCGGTATTAGTTGTGGTGTTGGGAGCGCTGACTTTGCGATCAACAGCATCGTGGGCGTGGACTCTACTGGCAATGGTACTGTCGAGTGCTGTGGCCTCATTGTTAGTTAAGCTTAATTTGGCTGCTGATTTAGAGGCGATGCGAGCTAGCTTGTTAGAAGTGTTTGCAGAAGTAGCCAGGCAACAGGAGCAGGTAATAGATTTGGTGCCCAGTGACGTGTTTCTTGCGGGCCTGGTCGCCTGGGCAGTGGCTCTAACGGCAATTTCTTCCTTGTTACTGGCACGCTGGTGGCAGGCCTTGCTTTATAACCCGGGAGGATTTCGAACCGAGTTTCATGGGCTTCGAATGAACCGGGGGGCAGCTACAATTTTGATGGTAGGGCTTTGCACTTGTTATATATTGTCCAGGGACTACTTTACCTGGGGAAATTTGTTGGGATTACCGTTGTTGCTGACTGGTATCGCGCTGGTTCATCACACAGTGGCTTTTGCCCAACTTGGTAGTCACTGGCTAGTGGTCTTTTATATGGGCCTGGTGTTGATGGTCGGGCCGCTGAGCACTGTACTGGTAGGTTTGGGTTTTCTGGATAGTTTGCTGGATTTTAGAGCTCGTCTCGCGGCACGTAAAACTAGTCAGTAATTTGAAGCTTTAAAATAGAACGTTATTATCAAGAACGAAAGAATGAGGAATGGAGATGGATGTTATCTTGCTCGAAAAAGTTGGTAAATTAGGAAATATTGGCGACAAAGTGTCCGTTAAGGCAGGATTTGGCAGGAATTTCCTGATCCCTCAGGGTAAAGCGATATTTGCTACCGCTGCAAACCTGGTTGAATTTGAAGCCCGGAGAGCAGAACTCGAACGCGTTGCTCTGGGTAAACTGGGAGCGGCTCAAAGCAAGGCTGAGAAGCTCGAAGAGATGGCTTCAGTGATTATCACTGCAGTGGCCGGTGAAGAAGGCAAGCTGTTCGGCTCTGTGGGGCCGCGAGATGTGGCTGATGCCTGTACGGCAGCGGGTATAGAGCTGACTAAAAGCGAAGTTAAAATGCCCCTGGGGGCGATCCGTGATCTGGGTGAGCACGAAGTCAACATACAGTTGCATAGCGATGTTTCTGTCGCTATCAATGTGATTGTTAGCGAAGATTTGTCCGCCTAATTACGCGGTCGATTAGCCCGCTCCATATCAGCTCACTTTATGGAACAGGCGTATGGAACAGGCGGTGACTGAGGATTGTGATCAAGAGCTATGGTCGATACCTTTTCTAATAGCCGACTGACACCACAGCCGCCTCATTCTATTGAGGCGGAACAGGCTGTTCTGGGTGGCCTGATGCTGGCTAACGACGCTTTTGACGGCGTCTCAGCACTTATCCGTGAAGAAGATTTCTTTAGTCTCGATCACCAACTTATATTCAAAACCATGCAGGGGCTGTCCCAATCGGATCAGCCTCTGGATGTCATCACACTTTCCGAAACCCTTAAAGACAATGAATCCCTTGATCAGGTCGGTGGCGATGCTTACCTGGTCGAACTCACTCGCAATACGCCAAGCGCTGCCAATATTCTGGCTTACGCCCAGATTGTACTGGAGCGGGCCACGGTAAGAAAACTCATCGCTGCGGCCAGCGATATTGTCGATAAAAGCTACAACCCCCTGGGTTGGGATAGCAGTAAATTATTGGCTGAAGCCGAAAGGCGCTTGATGGAAGTGATGGAGGATCGTCCCCGAGAGGGCGGTTTTCAATACGTTACCGACTTATTGCGGCAGGCGATAGACCGCATTGACGAGTTGTTTAACAGCGATGCGGATATCACCGGTTTGAGTACCGGTTTTAGTGAGCTGGATGGAATGACGTCCGGTTGGCAGCAGGCCGATTTGGTTATCGTGGCAGGTCGGCCGTCTATGGGTAAAACCTCTTTTGCCATGAACATGGTCGAGCATGCCATGCTCCATCAAGACAAACCGGTGCTGGTGTTTAGTTTGGAAATGCCTGCCAATCAACTGGTGATACGTCTGCTCTCATCAATGGGCAAGATCGACCAGAGTAAAGTTAGGAGTGGCAATCTAGACCCGGACGACTTCACCCGGTTGTCGGGAGCAGCCGCTCGAATGAAAGATAGACCCCTGTATATCGACGACACGCCAGGGATAAGTCCGCTGGAATTGCGCAATCGTATTCGTCAGTTATCTAGGGAGCACGGCACTCCAGCCATGGTTATGGTGGATTACCTGCAATTGATGAGTGCGAGTACCTCTAGTGATAGTCGTGTCCAGGAGATTTCGCAAATATCCCGAGAGCTTAAAATTATTGCTCGGGAATTTGATTGCCCGATGATTGCTCTCTCTCAGCTCAGTCGTAATGTTGAGCAACGGCCAAACAAACGACCGGTGAATTCGGATTTGCGCGAATCGGGTGCTATCGAGCAGGATGCTGACGTGGTGCTGTTTATCTACCGAGATGAGGTCTACAACGAGGATACTCAGGATAAAGGCGTGGCCGAAATAATCATCGGCAAACAGAGAAATGGTCCGATTGGCACGGCGCGTTTGGCATTTCTTGGTAAATACACCCGTTTTGAAAATTTGGCGCGGGATTATTTTAGCGATAATGCTTAGCGATTATGGTTGATGATCTTTCCATGTGAACCGCTTATCTTAAATCATGGCTAGTCGGCGGTAAGTGTTTAAGCGATACCTGAAGGTAAATTAATGGATACTGCAGCAACGAAAAATATGAAAATATTCCATACCGTATCCGGCATGCGAGACGAGCTCAGAGTGGAGCGGCTAGCGGGTAAGCAGATTGGTTTCGTGCCGACCATGGGCAACCTCCATGAGGGCCACTTACAGTTAGTGTGTCTGGCCGCAGAAAGTTGTGATGTCGTGGTGGCGAGTATATTTGTTAACCCACTGCAATTTGGTCTCAACGAAGACTGGGAAAAGTATCCGCGAACCTTTGATGATGATGTCCGAAAATTGGAAAGTGCCGGCTGTAACTATCTGTTTTATCCTGATGAAAAAGAAATTTATCCAAACGGCATGGCCGACCAAACCCGAGTCGTAGTGCCGACCATGACGGATATTTTATGTGGTGCTAGCCGTCCCGGCCATTTCGAAGGCGTTACCACTGTGGTGTCGAAGTTGCTCAATATCGTCCAGCCAGATCGCGCCATCTTCGGTATTAAGGATTTTCAGCAACTGGCGGTGATTCGCCGGATGGTGGAGGATTTGTGTATCCCCGTTGACATTATTGGTGCAGAGATAGCGCGAGATCATGACGGTCTGGCACTCAGCTCACGGAACAGTTATTTAACTAAGGAAGAGCGCTCCCGGGTCAAAATATTGTATGAAACGCTGTGTTGGTGCCGGGAAGAAATAGTTAACGGTCGGCGGGATTTCACCCAGCTTGAAGAGAGCGCAATAGAAAAGATAGAAAAAGATGGATTTCGTATAGATTATGTTAGTATTCGCAACGCCAAGAGTCTGGAGCCAGCTGCGCACGATGATATGGACGTTACAATTTTGGGGGCGATGTACGCCACCGGAGCGCGGCTAATTGATAATGTCAGCCTGAACTTGAATCCAGGTTCAGGGCTGTCGGCAACAGTGGGGGAGTAGTCAATCATGTTTACCAATATGCTAAAAGCAAAGTTGCATATGGGCACCGTTACACAGGCCGAACTCTGGTATGACGGGTCCTGCGCTATTGACAGTAATTTGTTAAAACTTGCCGGTATGCGCGAGTTCGAACAGATCGATATATATAACGTCAACAATGGTGAGCGCTTTACTACCTACATCATCAAGGCTGAGGCCGGTTCCGGCATTATCTCGATGAATGGTGCTGCGGCTCGTCGTGTCCAGGTCGGGGATCGAATTATCATCGCCACCTACGGTCAGTTTGACGAAGCCGAAATGGAAGCCCACAAGCCAAAACTAGTTTACCTCAACGAAGACAACAGCATTGATCGCACGGCAAATACTATCGCTGTTCAGGCTGTTTCTTAGGGCCGTCATTACCGTAAGCGTATTCAGCTAGCATCTTGAAGCCCTTTCGGGGCTTCTTTAGTCTTTGGTCGCCTTAATCTTAGTAAATAAGCTATCAAGATAGCCCTGATAAAGGTGTTGTGACAGAATGCCTGACGAAAATATTTGATCAGTTGATGAGTCCATGGAGCCAAATTATGTCTGAATTCCCCGTTCATCCGGTACCGGAAGCCTGGGCCAAAAGTGCCCATATAAATAAAAAAACTTACCAGGAAATGTATCAGTATTCGATCGCTAATCCCGATCAATTCTGGGCAGAGCAGGCGGAATCATTTTTGACCTGGGAGCAGCCCTGGAACACGGTTCGGAACTACGACTTTAAAAAAGGCGAGGCGACCTGGTTCGCTGGCGGTAAATTGAATGTAGCGGTTAATTGTATTGATCGTCACCTGAGCACTCACGGTGATCAGACCGCGATTATCTGGGAAGGTGATGAGCCTGGCGATGATCAGCACATCTCTTACCGCGAGCTTTATACACAGGTATGCAAGCTGGCAAATGCCCTGCGCAGTCGCGGTGTAAAAAAAGGCGACCGGGTTTGTATTTACATGCCCATGATCCCAGAAGCCAGCTACGCGATGTTGGCCTGTGCTCGTATCGGTGCCGTGCACTCGGTGGTCTTCGGAGGTTTTTCACCAGATGCACTGAAGGATCGCATTCTAGATTCTGACTGCCAGGTGGTGATTACTGCTGACGAAGGCTTGCGCGGTGGTCGTAAAGTCCCGTTAAAACAAAATACCGACACCGCTCTGAGGGAATGTCCAAATGTGCATAGTTGTTTGGTGGTCCAGCGCACTGGCGGCGACATTGCCTGGCAAGAGGATCGAGATGTCTGGTATCACGATATTACTGCTCAGGCTGAAAGCGATTGCCCTCCAGAAATAATGGATGCTGAGGATCCCTTGTTTATTTTGTATACCTCTGGCTCAACGGGTAAACCAAAAGGGGTATTACATACCACGGGGGGCTATTTGCTACAGGCGGCAATGACTCACAAATACGTGTTCGATTATCATGATGGCGATGTTTACTGGTGTACCGCCGATGTCGGCTGGGTGACTGGGCATACCTATATTGTCTATGGGCCCTTATGCAATGGTGCAATCACCTTGATGTTTGAAGGCATACCCACCTATCCCGATGCCTCACGATTCTGGCAGGTTGTCGATAAACATCAGGTCAATCAATTTTATACCGCACCCACCGCCTTACGGGCTTTAATGGGTGCCGGTGATTCATTTGTCGAATCGACATCTCGGTCCTCATTGAAACTTCTTGGCTCTGTCGGTGAGCCTATCAACCCAGAAGCCTGGGAATGGTATTACCGGGTCATTGGTCAATCACGCTGCCCCATTGTCGATACCTGGTGGCAAACCGAAACCGGCGGACAGATGCTTACACCTCTACCCGGTGCCATAGATCTGAAACCTGGTTCGGCCACCTTGCCGTTTTTTGGCGTTGAACCCGCCCTGATTGATCCGGATGGTAATGAAGTCGAAGGCCCGGGGCAGGGTAATCTAGTCATCAAAGCATCCTGGCCTGGACAGATTCGAACCGTTTACGGGGACCATAAACGCCTAATCGAAACCTATTTTTCAACTTATCCTGGATACTACTTCGCCGGTGATGGTGCACGTCGTGATGAAGACGGTTATTACTGGATCACTGGCCGGGTTGATGATGTGCTCAATGTTTCTGGCCATCGTATGGGTACCGCAGAGGTGGAAAGTGCCCTGGTGCTCCACGAAAAAGTTGCCGAAGCGGCAGTGGTTGGTTATCCCCATGATATAAAAGGCGAGGGTATTTACGCCTACGTGACCTTGATGTCAGGTGCGGAACCTTCGGATGAACTCCACAAAGAATTGCTTAATATCTGTGTTAAGGAAATCGGTGCCATCGCAAGGCCGGATTTAATTCAGTGGGCACCGGGTTTGCCCAAGACTCGCTCTGGCAAGATTATGCGCCGTATTTTGCGTAAGGTCGCTGCCAATGAGCTGGATAATCTGGGAGATACCTCAACACTGGCTGATCCAGCGGTGGTGGATGAGTTAATCAAAAATCGACTTAACGTGTAAGCGTAACGTGCAGGAATGTCCGGACGTTTTTATCGACAATTTGCCCCGTAAGATTTTGGCCATGCTTAAAAGCAGTACTTTAGAATCATAAAAAGTGGAATCATAAAAATGCAATCATTAAAAGATAAAGTAGCCATTGTCACCGGAGCCAGCAAAGGCATCGGCAAAGGTATCGCTATTGCCTTAGCGGGGCAGGGTTGTAAGGTGATATTGGCCGCCAGGGGTAGCGATAAGATGGCTGAAGCCGTGGTCGAAATAAACCAGTCGGGCGGTTTAGCCGAGGCAGTGCTGACCGATGTGAGCAGTGAAGAATCTGTCGATAAACTGTTTGCCCATGTCCAGGACAAGTACGGGCAGCTTGATATTTTAGTCAACAATGCTGGTATGGCAGTGTCTGGGCGTATTGATGAGCTTAGTTTGAGTGACTGGCAGCAGGTGCAGGACGTTAATGTCACTGGCATCTTTCTATGCTGCCGAGCTGCGGCGCGTATCATGAAGCCTCAAAAAAGCGGTCGAATTATCAATATAGGCAGTATATCCGGACAAATGCCCCGAGTGAAAAGCGCCCCTTATACCACCTCCAAATTTGCTGTCTCGGGTTTAACCAAGGCTGTAGCCCTGGAGTTGAGGCCCTACAATATCGCTGTTTGTGTGGTTCATCCCGGCAACGTGATGACCGATATTTGGGAAAAAACACCCCAGGTGCCTGAGCAGGAAGGTGTTATGACGATTGAAGACCTGGCGGAAACAATTATTACCATCGCCTCTTTACCGGATAAGGTCAATTTATTTGAGTCGATTATACTGCCTGTATCGCAGCC
>CALLDA010000039.1 GCA_937998635.1 uncultured Pseudomonadales bacterium | reverse complement strand
CGAAAACACCGATCTTGACGCCCGGCAAGTGGTCGAAAAAGCACTGGAAATTGCCGGCGATATTTGCATCTACACCAATCAAAATCGCACCATCGAAGAGCTCGACAGTAACTGAACTGTAATACGCTTAATTAAAAACCTGAACTAAGCCAAGCCTGGACTAAACCAAACCTCGCCTGATTAGCGTCCGTCTAGCAATGCCCAGCCTTGAATTAATTGCCGACGATTAGTCAAACTAAGAAATCGGAAACAAAACTTTGTACGGAGTAGTAAATGTCTGACATGACCCCCCGAGAAATTGTCCACGAACTTGACCGCCACATCGTTGGCCAGGACAAAGCCAAGCGTGCCGTCGCTATCGCCCTGCGCAACCGCTGGCGACGCATGCAATTGCCCGAAGAGCTGCGCAATGAAATTACCCCCAAAAACATCCTTATGATCGGACCGACCGGGGTGGGTAAAACAGAAATCGCCCGACGCCTGGCGAGGCTCTCCAATGCACCGTTTATCAAAGTGGAAGCCACCAAATTCACCGAAGTGGGTTACGTCGGGCGTGATGTGGAATCTATCATTCGTGATCTGGCAGAAACTGCAGTGAAACTGCTTCGTGAACAGGACATGGAGAAAGTAAAACAGCGCGCCGAGGATGCTGCTGAAGAACGAATTCTCGACGCCCTGCTACCACCGGCACGGGGTGAAGATGAAGACAAGGAATCCAGCACCCGACAACTATTTCGCAAGAAGCTCCGCGAAGGCGAACTGGACGATAAAGAAATCGAAATAGAAACCAGTGCTACGCCTATCGGCGTTGAAATCATGGCTCCCCCCGGAATGGAAGAAATGACCAGCCAGTTGCAAAACATGTTTTCCAATATGGGTGGCAACGAGCGCACCAAATCTCGCAAGCTCACGGTCACTCAGGCCATGAAAGTCCTCATCGATGAAGAAGCCGCCAAGCTGGTCAATGATGAAGACATCAAAACCCGCGCCGTGACCAGCGCCGAGCAAAATGGCATTGTCTTTATTGACGAGATCGATAAGGTCGCCAAGCGCGGCGAGACCTCCGGCAGCGATGTATCTCGCGAAGGAGTGCAACGGGATCTCTTGCCACTGATAGAAGGCAGTACCGTTTCGACCAAATACGGTATGATCAAAACCGACCACATCCTGTTTATTGCCTCCGGCGCTTTCCACTTTTCGAAACCTTCAGACCTGATCCCTGAATTACAGGGTCGTCTGCCGATCCGCGTCGAATTAGAATCACTGAATGCCGAGGATTTTGAACGGATTCTGACTGAGCCAAAGGCTTCATTGACGACCCAATACCGTGAGCTACTGGCTACCGAAGGCTTACCGATCGAATTCACGGCCGACGGCGTACGTCGAATCGCTGAAATTTCCTGGCATGTTAACGAACGCACAGAAAATATTGGTGCCCGACGCCTGCACACAGTTCTCGAACGCCTGCTGGAGGAAGTCTCCTTCACGGCAACCGATCAAGCTGTGGATAATGAAAAGGTAGTGATCAACGAAGTCTTTGTCGACAAGCACCTGGATGAACTATCAAAAAATGAGGATTTATCGCGCTTTATTCTTTAGGATGTTTAAGCGAGTGAGTGGTAAGCTGCTCGCTTAAAGCGTCTATATATCTATATATCAATCTATCAATCAATTTCCACCCTGAAATTTTCGCCATCCCGGGATTTAGGCATATACAAAATGACGCCTGAAAAAATCAAACTACACAAGCATGATGGCAGCCTGGAACTGATTTACGCCGGCGGTAATGCAATTACCTTTAATGCCGAATTCCTGCGCGTTCACTCCCCCAGCGCAGAAGTTCGCGGCCACGGCCCAGGCGAGGAGGTTCTGCAACACAGCAAGAAAAACGTCAAAATTGCCAGCTTGCAGGCCACCGGTCACTACGCCCTATTGATTGAATTTGATGACGGCCACAACACAGGAATTTACAGCTGGTCTTACTTACAGGAATTGAACGACAATCGCGATCAGCTCTGGGAAAGTTATTTACGCAAACTGAACTCGGCGGGGCAAACCAGGGATCCTGAAGAAACTGTTGTGAAATTCATTAATCCGAGCTGAACAACAAGTCACCAAAACGGCATCTACCGGGTACTCAATACGTCTTTACAAAAATTATAAGCAGCGAGGGGCCTCGCGGTTTCGACCATGGGAGCCGGAAAAACTCTTCCATTTTATTCCCTATGGCACGTCTAATAAAACCTCGTTCAGTTGCTCTAAGGTCTGCGGCCCCAGCAGAACCTTATGCAATTGCCCCTGCCGCCCAATCACCAACGTTTCAGGCAAAGCAACTCCCGGAGGCGCACCAAGGGCGCTGCGAGGATCCGCTAGTAAGGTATCAAACTCTATACCCATTGCTTTCACCTGCTCGATTAGAGCCTGGCCTTGGACACCATCAAAGTTAACTGAAAAGACCTTCACCTGATCACCGTGTTGCTCTGCAAAGACATTCAATTCCGGGATTTCCACCCGGCAGGGTCGGCACCATTCGGCCCAATAGTTGATAAAGACCACTGTGCCATGCCAGTCTGACAGTGCAACCTGCTCACCCTCCAGCGTAGGATAAGTGACTTCGGACGGCGCGCAAGCCGCTAAAACCCCGAGTAATGGCAGGACTAAAAATACAATAAGCCTGGATGGTCTAAGCTGCTTTTTTCGGCTCACCCAATAACTCCTGCAAGGAAACACTATATAACGACTGAACATCATCACGGGCCTGATTCAGTAAGGGTTCCAGTTTTTGAAACCAGGGATAAGTGTTAACCATCGCCTCTTCACCCTCGCTCCAAGTTCCAGAAACACCGTTGGGCAACATCTTGTTCAATTGCCACACCGTGAGCACTGAAGGGTCGCGGGCCAGCACATAGGTATTGTGATCGGTGATCATCAGGATCTGCCGTGCCAATAAGATAGTTCGTAAGCTACGCCACTGCTCTTCTTGAAGTCCGAGACTAATCATGTCTCGGTCACTGAGCGTCGCCCCGCTTTGTTGACGACGCAGGCATTCGGCACAAATCATTATTAGTGCCACCAGATCGGGCAAAGACTGTCGGTAGGACGAGGTATTAAAGGTCTCAAGAGATCGCACCAGCTCAGCACCTCCAAGAATAATCATCCAACACAGGTAAATCCACAGCAAAAACAGTGGCGCGATGGCAAAAGCACCGTACACCGTGTGGTAACTGGAGTTGGTCACCAGAAAGCCGAACAGACCTTTGCCCAGCTCAAATAAAACCATGGTGAACAAACCGCCAATCATTGCGTAACGACCCACCACCCGACAGTTGGGCATAGCTACAAATAGCAGCGTAAAACCAGCCCAGGTCATCACCCAGGGCAAATATTCCAGTAACAAAGCCGTGATACCCAGGGCATCGACTTCATCGACGATAAGCTGAAACGATAAAAGATAGGTATGCATGATCAAGCCAGCACCCACCAACAGTGGTCCAAAACTCAACACCCCCCAATACAGTAAAAAGCTAGACAGCCCACGCCGGCCACCCACGGCTCCCCAGATACGATTAAATGTTTTTTCAATATTGGTCAGCATCAAATAGGAGGTAATGACCAGAATAAAACCACCGACCGAACTGAGCTTTCGCGCCTGACCCGAAAAATCACGCAGGTATTGCTGCACTTCGAGACCACTCTGGGGCATCAGGTTTTCGAACAGGAGTTGCTCGACCTGTTCACCCAGGCCCTGAAAGGAGGGAATAATGGAGAACATCGCATACATCAGCGTCATTAAAGGCACCACGGCAAACAAACTCATGTAGGTAAGCGCGGCGGCACTTTCCCGACAACCATCAGCCATATACCGGGATGTCAGATGCTGAAAAAACTGAGCGCTTACCGAGAGTCGCGTTTTAAGGCCGCTTAAGGTGGCATCCGGAGGGAATAGCATTTCTGGCCCTTGTTGATTTCTGGCCCTTGTTGAGCGTAGCCATTACAATAGACGATTAAATATCACAATATTATACAGGATGCCATGATCACCATTTACCACAATCCGCGCTGTTCCAAGTCACGACAAACTCTGCAATTACTGGTCGATAAAGGTATAGAACCAGACATCATCCTCTACCTGGAAACACCGCCTGACAAGGCCACGCTGACAACGCTGCTCGGCAAGCTCGGCCTCAGTGCTCGCCAATTACTGCGCAAAGGGGAGGCTGCTTATAAGGAGAATACGCTTAAAAATCCGGATCTGAGTGACGAGCAACTCATTGACTTCATGGTCAAACATCCAAAATTGATCGAGCGACCTATTGTTATCAACGGTGAAAAAGCCGCTCTGGGCAGACCTCCCGAAGCCGTACTTGAGATTCTTTAAGACTGTTGCCTGGAGTCACTTTGCCATTCTCCCTGTTGCCATCCACCCTCTTTAGCGATACCACCCGCAAGCTCAGGCTGGCAAAAGTTACCGCCTGGATGGCTTACCTGGGCCTAATCCTGAGCTTACTCTGCGATGGATTACTGGGCGGAACCGACCCCCTACTACTCCTCATAGCCATTATCCCGCTACTGATTTTCCTGCCTGGTCTATATCGTGAAGATCATCGCAGTCTGATCATGCTATGTTTTGTATCCTTACTTTATTTCACCGTTATCGTCACCAACCTCTACGAAGCGGATAAAACCCTGTTCAGCATATCGGCCCTGGTAGCAGTTGTATTACTATTTATAAGCGCGATGATGTACAGCCGTTGGCTGCGTGCCAATCAACATTTGAATCTGGGAAACCCGGGTCCAGGTGCTGAGCAATAGTCCCGGCATTTTCGTTTTGACACAAAACTCCATACCCTCCAATAGAGATGAGATAGTCATGGCTGACGACAGTACCCACTCCAACGGTAAATCAGGTAAGAAACCCGGCTTCATCCGTCGCTTGTTCTCGCTGATAGGCGGGATCGGAAAATTTCTTCGATCAGCCATTAATGTACTGTTCCTGGTGATTTTCCTCGTTATCATCGGCAGTATGTTCAGCAGTAATCTGCGCCCATTACCCCCTAAGGCATTCATGACAATTGCTCCATCGGGCATGCTGGTTGAACAACTTAACTACTCTGACCCTCTGGCCCAATTGATGGAGCAAAGCGCCGCTCACGCCAGTGAAACATTACTCGGCGATCTGGTAGAAGCCATTGATGACGCAAGTCAGGATCCACGTATTACCGGCCTGGTGCTAGAGCTTGATTTCCTCGCCGGTGGCGGCCTCACCAAACTCAATATATTGGGCGCAGCACTTACCCGCTTTAAGACCAGCGGCAAACCACTTATTGCCACAGCCAGCAATTTGTCTCAGGAACAATATTATCTAGCCAGTTTCGCTGACGAAATACACCTCAACCCCATGGGTACGGTGCTCGTCACCGGCTATGGTGCCTACCGCTCCTACTTTAAAGAGGGTGCGGACAAACTCGGCATTAACTTCCACGTTTTCAAGGTGGGCGATTTCAAAGATGCGGTGGAGCCTTTTATCCGCAATGACATGTCCGAGCACTCGAAACAACAAACCCGGTCATGGATTAATGAATTGTGGCTGGCCTACACCTCACAGGTTGAAACCAACCGCGCCCTGCCCGCCGGGGCAATCGACACTTATATCAGCAATATGGGAAACAATCTCCAGCAAACCGGAGGCAGCGCTGCCAGGCTAGCCCTGGAATCCGGACTCATTGATCGAATCAGCACCCGCCCGGCGCTACTCGAACACCTGCAATCTCTCGCTGGTGAAGACCCCGATGATAAACACAGCTACCTTAAGATCGGCTACCAGGAATACTTATTTCACCAGCGGATTAAGCCCGAGACCAAACAAAGTGAAGCTAAGGTAGGCCTCATTATTGCTAGAGGCACCATCTACGATGGCAAACAATTCGAAGGCAATATCGGCAGCGCCACCCTAAGCCAGCTACTCCAGCAGGCCCGTGATAATGATCACATCAAAGCCCTGGTTATTCGCGTTGACAGCCCCGGCGGTAGTGCTTTCGCATCCGAGGTTATTCGCCAGGAAATCGATCTAACCCGCAAATCGGGAATACCGGTGGTGGTATCCATGGGTTCGCTGGCCGCTTCAGGTGGCTATTGGATCGCTGCTGATGTCGATCAGATCTGGGCCTCACCAACGACTCTTACCGGCTCCATCGGAGTTTTTGGTTTAATTCCAACCTTCGAGCAAACCTTTAAATCCCTGGGCATCCATAGTGATGGTGTCAGCACCGCGCCCCTGGCTGATATCTATCGCCTCGACCGCCCCATGAATGAACAGGCCAGTCGTATCATTCAGCTCAATGTCGACAATATTTACCAACAATTTCTGGATCTGGTCGCCACTGGACGCGACATGCCCAGCGAAGAGGTTCATAGTATCGCCCAGGGCAGAGTCTGGACCGGTGCCCAGGCCAGGAAACTCGGCCTGGTGGATGAGCTGGGGGGTCTGCAGGACGCTCTCAAAGCCGCTGCACAATTAGCAGGCTTGGAAGACTATGATATCGAACCAGT
>CALLDA010000038.1 GCA_937998635.1 uncultured Pseudomonadales bacterium | reverse complement strand
ACTGAATGTCGATAAACAATCGATCTGGATAGCGCAGCGAGAGGGTCGCGCTAAAGATGGTATCGATGGTACCGAAACCGCATTGTTGAAAATGCTGGTCTTGAACAAAGCCCGTGAACAGAGTTTTGGTGAGGCCTTTGCCGAGCTGCATATTATCCCTGTTGCCATATCCTATGAGTGGGATCCCTGTGATGAGGCCAAGGCCAAAGAGCTTTGTGCCCTTGCAACTGAAGGCAGTTATATAAAAGCTGAGCATGAGGATATCAATAGTATTTACCAGGGAATCGTCGGTGAAAAAGGTCATATTGAGGTTGTTTTTGGCGATGAGTTGACGGGGCCGTATAGTGATGCCGGTGCAGCGGCAGCGGCTATCGACCAGCAAATCACGGCCAATTATCGTTTGCAGGCTAGTCATCTAATCGCCTATGAACAGCTGTACGGAGACAATCCAGAAGTTCAACAGTGGAAGCACGCTCTGGGTGATGTCGACTGGGCTGCCAAGCGGGGGCTATTAGAAAAGCGCTTGTCCAATTTATCCGCCGAGCAGAAAAAAATCATGCTCGCCGCTTATGCCAACCCAGTTAAATGTCGTCTGGAGGCCGAAGGTGGGGCGGATGTTGGGTTAGGGTTAGGGCTTAACGGGTTAAAGGCTTAGGGGGTGCTAAGCGAAGAACTCAAGGCTACCATCCAGGAGGGTTATCGCGCCTTTCTGAAAACCAAAGACTTCCGCGCACGTCTCGGTCAGAAGCAAATGGTGGGCCGCATTGCGTCGTTTCTAGGTTCCATAGAATCAGACGCCGAAGGTCTCAGAACCTCTGGCAATGGTGCCATCGTCATCGAAGCCGGAACGGGTACCGGTAAAACTGCCTCCTATTTGTTGTCCGTATTGCCCATAGCCCATGAGCTGGGTAAGAAAGTGGTTGTCGCCACCGGGACTGTAGCCCTCCAGGGGCAGTTAGCGGAACGAGATATTCCCGATGTGATGGCCGCTACCGGCTGGGATTACAGTTGTGCCTTGGCGAAGGGGCGGGGGCGTTATCTGTGTCCTTTGCGCTTGCAGCAAAATCAGGATGGGCTGGCCGCTAATCAAGCGGGGCTTAAGTTGTACGAGGATGAGATTAGCCTTCGTCCCGATGCGGACAACCGCGCGATATTGGAGCAAATGACCACGGCGCTCGCCGAAGATCAGTGGAATGGTGATCGAGACAGTTGGTCGAATACCATACCCGACTTGACCTGGCAGGCGCTTACGGTTGATCGCAATCAGTGTTTGAGTTTTCGCTGCCGAATGTTCAGTGAATGCTGTTTTTTTCAGGCCCGAGCCGCGATGGATGATGCCGATTGTATCGTTGCTAATCACGATCTTGTGCTGGCCGATTTAATGCTCGGCGGCGGGGTGATTTTACCCGCCCCTGAAGACTGTATTTATATCTTCGATGAAGCCCACAAGCTGGGCGATACCGCACTCAATCACTTCGCCAGCTTTTCGCGACTCACTGCGACCGCCCAGTGGCTGGAACAGATCGAAAAGTCGCTACCGACGATTGCCGCTACGCTCGCGGGCGTTTGCGGGGTGCAGGAGCATATTGAACAGTGCCTTGACATCAGCAAAATTGCGCGTTTGCCGGTTAAGCAGAGCGTGCCGGTTTTTGAGGCGCTGCTGCTCAATAATAGTAGCGAACACAGCAGCCAATACCGCTTTCCCAATGGCCAGATGGATGACGATGTCCGGGCTCTGTGCGCACAACTGTCGGCTTTGTTCGTGCGCCTCGAAAGTCGTCTCGACGGTTTGCACAAGGTGCTCGATAAAGCCATGGATAACACCTTATCGCCCGTGCCAAATGTCGATATCGAACAGCATTATCAGCACGTCGGGCAATGGTTGAGAAGGGCCAACGGGATTTCCGATTGCTGGTCCGCTATGGCCCGTCCTGATCCCGCGTCTTTGCCCGCCGCGAAATGGCTTACCCTGGAAGACAGCGGTGATATTCGCGTCTCAGTGTCACCGATTATCGCGGGGCCGACCCTGAAAGACATCCTCTGGCAACGTTGTTACGCGGGCATAGCCACCTCAGCGACCTTAAAAAGCATGGGTAGCTTTACCCAGATTTGCCGTGACCTTGGCCTTAATGATGGAGCTTCGGATAACGCTCAGGCAGGTGAAGCTGTCGCATGCGTGTCGGTACCGGTGGCATTCGATTATGCACAGGCCGGTGTCCTGGTGGTGCCTGATATCGGCGTTGACGGTGGTCAGGCAGCCGCTCATACGCTTGCCGTAGGCGAGTATCTGTCCGAGATCCTCAGTGACAACACCTTGTTTAATGACCCGGCGGATGAAGATGCCGAGTCACATTTGGCTATAGGCAGCCTGGTGTTATTTTCATCGCGACGGCAAATGAATGACGTGGCTGAGACCTTAAAAGAAGACTTGCCCTGTCAGTTACTGGTACAAGGTGAGTTAAGTGTGGCTGAGATGGTTAATCGACACCGGCAGAGCATTGATGACGGACAAAACGGTGTCATATTTGGGCTAGCTAGTTTTGCCGAAGGCATGGATTTACCGGGCAATTATTGCAAGCATGTGGTGATCGCCAAACTACCTTTCGCTGTCCCCGATGACCCGCTGCAAGCTGCGCTGGCTGAATGGATTGAGGCTCAGGGTGGCAATGCCTTTCGAGAGCTGACACTGCCGGGCGCGTCATTGCGATTGATTCAGGCCAGCGGCAGGTTGTTGCGTAATGAATCTGATACCGGGCGGGTGACTATTTTGGATCGACGCTTGTTGACTAAATTCTATGGTCGCCAATTGCTTGATTCTATGCCGCCCTTTCGGCGACTGTTTGATTAGCGCTTAGTTCTCGATCAGGTTTAACTGGTTCAGACGATCGACGATGGATTTAGTAATACCAGCCTCGTCGAGTCCGGCGAGTTCAATTTGTGTGTCGTGATTATTGTGATCCATAAATTGATCTGGCAAACCCAGCTGTAATATTGAGCGGGTAATCCCCGCCGCCGCAAGATATTCACTGACTGCGGCTCCGGCACCGCCAGCAACAGCATTTTCTTCCAATGTCACCAACAACTGATGATTCTGAGTCAGTTCTGTTATCAGGGTTTCGTCGAGGGGTTTGACAAAGCGCATGTCGACAACGGTGGCATCAATGGCTTCTGCCGCTGCCATGGCGGCGGGCAACAGTGCGCCAAAACTAAGTATCGCTGTGCGCTGGCCTTGACGGCGCACCGTGCCTTTACCCATCGGCAAAGCCGTCATTGTTGATTCAATGTCAACGCCAGGGCCAGTGCCTCTCGGGTAGCGAACCGCTGCTGGGCCAGGATGCATAAAACCTGTGTAGAGCAATTGGCGGGCTTCGTTTTCATCAGACGGCGTCATCACGACCATGTTGGGTACGCAGCGCAGAAAGCTGATATCGAAACTGCCCGCGTGAGTGGCACCGTCCTCACCGACCAGGCCGGCTCGATCAATGGCAAACAACACGTCGAGATTTTGCAGTGCGACATCGTGAATGAGCTGGTCATAAGCGCGCTGTAGAAACGTTGAATAAATGGCCACCACAGGCTTTTTGCCTTCGCAGGCGAGACCGGCGGCCAGGGTCACAGCATGCTGCTCGGCAATCGCCACGTCATGAAAATGCTCCGGGAAGCGCTGGGCAAATTCTGTCATGCCCGAACCTGCACTCATGGCCGGCGTGATCGCTACGAGATCCGGGTTCTGCTCAAGCATATCGCACAACCAGTCGCCAAATACTTGCTGGTATTTAATGGCCTTCGGAGCAAGTTCATCGACAGCAGGTTTTTGTTCCGGTTTTACGACTGGTTTCATCTTGTTGATGGCGTGATAGCCGATGGGATCCTGTTCGGCCGGAATAAAGCCTTTGCCCTTGCTGGTGGCGACATGTAATAGCACTGGGCCGGTGACTTTTTTGAGGTTTTCCAGGGTCTTAACTAGCAGCGCAATATTGTGACCGTCAATGGGGCCAATATAGGTGAAACCCAGCTCCTCGAAAATTATTCCGGGTGCGACCAGGGCTTTCATCAGCTCTTCAGTTTTTCTGATTATCCCGCTGGTGGAAGGAAAGGCCTTGAGCACGCGCTTGGTACTTTCGCGAAATAAATTATAGGGTTTACTGGACCAGAGTTTAGAAAAATAAGTTGCCAGGCCACCAACGTTTTTGGAAATTGACATATTGTTGTCGTTGAGCACGACGAGCAGGTCTTCATCGACATGGGCGATATGGTTGAGGGCTTCAATGGCCATGCCTGCGGTCATCGCGCCGTCGCCAATGACGGCGATGGCGCGATTATCCGTGCCGTTCATACTGTTGGCGATTTTCATACCCAGAGCGGCACTCAGCGAGGTGCTGGAATGGCCGACGCCGAAAGCATCGTAATCACTCTCGGCCCGCTTTGGAAAGCCAGACAAACCTCCGGGCTGGCGAATGGTGAGCAATTGCTCGCGCCGACCGCAGAGGATTTTATGGGGGTAGGTCTGATGACCAACGTCCCAGACTAGCTTGTCATGGGGAGTGTTAAATACGTAGTGTAAAGCGACAGTGAGCTCGACGACACCTAAACCAGCCCCAAAATGGCCACCAGTTTGGCCTACCGAATACAGCAGGTAAGCGCGTAACTCGTCAGCGACCTGGTCGAGCTTGTCTTCTGGTAGGAGACGGAGTTGATCGGGGTGGTCAATAAGGTCGAGTAGCGGTGTCTGCGGGCGTGTGAGGGGAATGTCTGAATAAGAGGCGGTCATCGCATCGCAGCTGAATTTTCTGAGGCGGCAATTCTACACCAAAAAAAGCCCAAAAAATCAGTTGGTCCAGCGTGACTAGTTCGACGTAAATAGGTACCCGAATGGCGAGTGTTTAGAATGTCCGCTGAACCATAAAGTGGGCGATACCTCGGAGCTGTGTGGCTCGATCACCAAAACCATCCAGTGCGCTGAGGCTGTGCTTAAGCAATTCATCGAGGAGAGTTTTGGAGCGCTCAATGCCCAGCAAGGAGGGGTAGGTGTTTTTGTGTAGAGCCGCATCGGCACCCACCTTTTTACCGAGTGTTTCGGTGTCACCGAGTTCATCGAGGATGTCGTCCCTGACCTGAAAAGCCAAACCTATGCTCATTCCATAATCGTGCAAGGATTGTAAGATCCCGTCATCTGCATGACCGCTACTGAGTGCCCCCATGACCACACTGGCGGCGATTAAGTCGGCGGTTTTATGCCTGTGCATGGTCTCAAGGTAAGTTACATCGACAGATTTATTGGTGGCATCCAGATCCATGGCCTGACCGAGCACCATACCTTTCATGCCGCTGGCCTGGGATAAGCGCTGGATCAGCAAAAGGACCTGTGCTGGTGGAATATCATCGATAAGACTGAGTTGTTCAAAAGCGAGGCTTTGCAGAGCGTCGCCCGCCAATATGGCAGTGGCCTCGTCGTAGGCAATATGGCAGGTGGCTTTGCCACGGCGCAGGTCGTCGTCATCCATGGCTGGTAGATCATCGTGAATTAGCGAGTAGGTGTGGATTAACTCGATGGCACAAGCGGTTTTATCGACGGCATTAGAGTCTGTCAAGTCAGTGTAAGGCGTGCGGAGTGGGCTAGATGAGTTTGCAGCTAGCGCTGCCCCAGCATAGACCAGGCAGGGTCTGATACGTTTGGCATTGCCAAGTGTGGCGTAGCGAATGGCCTCGATAAGCCCTGGTTCCGACGCCTTACTCGGTAAACAGTTTTCCAGTAAGAGATTAGTACGCTTGCGACAGGTAGCCAGGAAGGCTTCAATGTCCAGGGTCACTCGTCGGCCTCGGAAGTGAAGGCTGTGCTGACGACATCACCATCGGGCCTGGTGGTCAACAATCGAACGCGTTGCTCGGCGTTTTGTAACGCCGATTGGCAATCCCGAGTGATCTTGATGCCCTTTTCGAAGGATTTGAGTGATTCCTCCAGGCCTAAATTACCTTCTTCCAAAATCTCGACAATGCTTTCAAGTTGTTCGAGACTGGCTTCAAAATCTATGGTTTTTTTTCGTGTAGCCATAAGCTTATTGCCGTAAGGTGAGCAGCCTGGGAAGGCTGTATTAGCGGTTGGTGTCCAGTGTTTGCACAATGGGGTTGTTGTAGGAAATATCTTTCGTCATCCTGGTAGCTTTTCCCCATAGCCCGACTTGGCTCAGGAGCGCATTATGCATCAGGCATGGACGCTATGCACATGGATGTGATTTTGGTTCGGTACCGAGGATTGGTACAAGCTTTATACGCCGGGCAAGGGAAGTGTTAGGGATAACGCCCGGTAGAACCAACTTTTTGTTATAGAAAGTTTGATATGGAAGGATGGGTTGATTGATACCCCCATTCGCTGTTGAGACCAGGGAAGAACAGGTAGTTCAGGTCTCATTGTAGAAAAGGCGTTCTGCCAAGGGCCAGGGATTAGGAGCTAGGCCCAAAACGAGACGCCCATGGATGATATGCGTCGCTGCTACCTACGGATACGCCCCTTGCCCTCTCCGGTTAAGGGGCGTTTTTTTGTCTCGATTTCGTCAAAACTGGGTTTAGGCAGGTGGTTGAGGCCCGGTGGTCAGTTCTGGGCGCCTTCTCCTTTAGTCTCTAGTTGCTGGCTAAGCGCCTGCCAGGTCTTGTCTAAACAATAGGTTTTAGGCAAGACTTGTTTTATTCTAAAGCACATTGAGTGAACCTGCTTAGAATAGCTCTGACATCAAGTAGTGTTATAACAATGTTTTGTAGTCTCTTTTAGGTTAAGAGAAAAGTGTAGGCGAAGAGAAAAATAGGTTTTAAACGACAGTTGTCGTAAATACTCTGGACAAAAGTAGAATCATAGAACAGGCGGAAGCATTTTATGCATTCCAAAATTTTGCGCTTAAATTTGGCTGGCCAGCCCATAGAATGGGTAGACTGGCAAACGGCGGTTTGTCTATATGCCAGAGAGCTTGTGACCTGGAGTTTGGGCGATGTGGTGCACCGGGTGCATGGGGGACAATCGCGGATTACTGGTCAGCAGACGATTTTTGAACTGCCCAGTATTATTGCCTGCGGTGGTGCGCAACTGGCACGACCGCGTTCCATTTATCCTTTGTCAAATAGCGCCTTGTTTGCCCGGGATAACCATCTTTGTTTATATTGCACCCGTGAATTCCCTCAGCACGAATTGACTCGGGATCATGTTATTCCACTGTCTCGTGGTGGCGCTGATCGCTGGGAAAATGTGGTTTCCGCCTGTCGGCGCTGTAATCAACATAAGGGTAACCGTATGTTGGAGGATATCTCGATGGACCTGGTCGCTTTACCTTACAGGCCGAACAATGCTGAATATCTGGCCTTGATTAATTCGCGGCGTATACTGGCTGATCAAATGGAGTTTTTACGCGCGCAGTTTTCCAGAAATTGCCGGTGGTTATAAATTATTAGCTTCGATTTATGCGTGGTTAATCGTATTTGGAGGAGTTAGTAGTGGCTTATATAAAACAGGATTCAGTGATATGGATTTAGGCATCGCAGGTCGTCAGGCTATTGTTTGTGGTGCGAGCAAGGGTTTGGGTAAGGGTTGCGCACTGGCTTTAGCTAGCGAAGGGGTTAAGGTTACTCTGGTAGCGCGCACTGCTGAAACTCTGGAATTAGCCCGTCGGGAAATACAAACCCTTAGCAGGGCGGAGACCTCCATAGTCGTGGCCGATGTCACCACTGACAGCGGGCGTGATGCAATCATGTCCGCGTGTCCGCAGCCCGATATCCTGGTGAATAATGCAGGTGGTCCGCCGCCCGGAGATTTCCGTGACTGGGCTCAGAAGGAATGGTTCGATGCCGTTAATAGCAACATGTTTTCATCGATTGACATGATACGGCGCACCGTTGACGGTATGGCTGAGCGAGGTTTTGGTCGAATCGTCAACATCACCAGCACCTCGGTAAAAACACCCATGCCGGGTCTGGGTTTGTCCAACGGTGCTCGGGCCGGGTTGACCGGTTGGGTGGCGGGTATAGCGCGAGAGTTTGTACGTCAAAATGTCACTATTAATAATTTGTTGCCGGGCTTGTTTGATACCGACCGTGGCAGTGGTTATCTGGCCTACATGGCCCGATGCGAAGGTACGGATGTTGACCAGTATATCGAACGTTATTTTGCCGAAAGTCCGGCGGGGCGTTTTGGCACCTGTGAAGAATTTGGCGCAGCCTGTGCTTTTTTATGTAGTGCTTTAAGTGGGTATATGTCGGGCCAAAATATTCTGCTGGATGGTGGCAAATTCCCTGGGACTTTTTAGCCAGTTATAGAAGAGGACTCAGGCGCCGTAGTGAAGTCAGGGGCGCTTATGATCAGTCTGTCCGCTATCCAAAGTTTTCAAGGAGGTGTTTCTAATTCGCCGGGGTCTCTGGGAGACAGGGATTGCCTGCATTTGCTACTTAAATTTCGGCTGGCGTTTTTCTCTGAAAGCCGTGACGCCTTCCTGGGTGTCTTCATCAAGAAACAGAAAGGGCATGACGTCTTTGGCATAGGTGATATCGGCACCGCCCAGCTCTCGGTTGTAGACAGATTTTGCGTAGCGAATAGCCATCTGCGGTTTGCTGGCCAGTTTATCTGCCAATTCAAAGGCTCGATCTAATAATTCGTCATGGGCTACGACTTTGAGTACCAGGCCCAAATCTTTGGCTTCGTGGGCGGAGATAGGTTCGCCCACCATGCTGAGGTATTTCGCCATCTGGCGGCCCACCAATTCAGCAAGTCGAACAATGGCGAATCCGGGTAGCAGGCCTAGCTGAATCTCTGGAACGCCAAATTTGGCCTGTTCAGATGCAATAACAAAATCGGATGCGATGGCAATTTCAAAACCGCCGCCGAAAGCGTAGCCGTTAACGGCGGCGATGACCGGTTTGCTGGTGTTTTCAGGTAAAGCCAGAACATCGAGGACTTTATCGATGAACGGTTTTGCGTAGGTAGTAGTAAATTCAAAGCCGCTGATATCGGCACCGGCGCAAAATGATTTATTGCCCGTGCCAGTGATAATAATCGCCCGTACCTGGGGGTCTTCATCGGCCTTGGCTAAAGCGGTAATTAATCCGCTGCGAATGCCGGGGCTTAGGGCATTTAGCTTGCTGGGTTCATCCAGCGTGACCAGCGCGGTGGTGTTGATTAACTCGTAATTTACGCTATCAAATCGCATATTTACTCCGTGAATTATCGTGTTATCGCCGTTGCTTAGTCGGTAGTTCGTAGGCTATTCGCTGGTAACAGACCCTTTTGGTGATGCTTCGTCTGTGACGCGGGTGTGCAACCATTCCATAAAGCCTTCCATAATTGAGTAGACCGGCGGTACGACGACTAAAGTGAGCAGGGTGGAAGATAGCATGCCGCCAATAACAGCGACGGACAAGGGTCCATTGGTTTCGTGACCAGCACCGAAACCCAGTGCTGCGGGCAATAGTGCCAGAATCACAGTGAATGAGGTCATGAGTACGGGCCGTAAACGAATCGGGCAGGCTTCCAGCAGGGCATCATCAATGGCGAGACCCTCAGCCCGACGTTGATTGGTGATATCTACCAACAGGATGGAGTTTTTTGCCACCAGACCAACCAGTAGCACCAGGCCTATCATCGAATAGGTGTTGAGTGTGTGTCCGGTGAGCCACAAAGCGATGATGCCGCCAATCATGGCTAGCGGTTGCGCGGTCATGATAATAAAGGGCTGAGTAAATGAATTGAACTGGCTGGCCAGAACCATATACAAAAGTACCGTTGCCAAAGTAAAGGCAAAGAGCATGTTGGCGGCGGTTTTGCCAAATTCTTCTGATTGCCCCTTGAACGTTAGCGTATAACCAATAGGTAATATTTCTTCGCCGGTTTTACGTACCGTATCGATGGCTTCTGCCAGTGGCATCACAGGCTTGCCATAAAAGGGTGCGGAGTAACGTAGGTCGTAGCGTGAGATGGAGGCTGGACCGAGCTTCTCTATGAAATAAATTCGAAAAACTACCTGAGGGACAGATCCATAAAGATAGATCTGAGAAACAGGGTAGAGGAAGGGGTAGCCAGGGAGATAGCTTCCGACGGAACCCTTGTGGTGGATGTAAATGGTGAGACAAGAAACTATGATGTGGGAGAG
>CALLDA010000037.1 GCA_937998635.1 uncultured Pseudomonadales bacterium | reverse complement strand
GCTACTACCCAGGCCACCCAGGTAATACTGAAAGCTGGTGAATTTGGTCGACAATGTCATAGCGCTTTTTAGAACCTTAGTGGAAGGTATTTGGGCAGTGGGTGGATAAAGCGTAGCACCAATAATAGTTTGTCTGGAGCAGCTCTGAAACAGTCATAAATCAAATAGTTATTGAATATATCTATAATTACCCTTAACTATAGACTTTTACCTCAGGTAAGCCAGGCAAGCAGTTAAAGCAGTAATATACTTAAGTCATAGGTAGAAACAGCGATCTGCAGCCGAAAATTTATCGCCTGCTTATCGCCTAATTGTCGCTAAGAAATGCGGGCTCTAATTGAACAAGGTAAAGCCTCAAGCACCGT
Source organism: uncultured Pseudomonadales bacterium (assembly GCA_937998635.1). Taxonomy (GTDB): domain Bacteria; phylum Pseudomonadota; class Gammaproteobacteria; order Pseudomonadales; family Porticoccaceae; genus HB2-32-21. The sequence goes on along the minus strand of CALLDA010000037.1, from coordinate 3,487 downwards.
GAACCCACTCGCAACGCAGCTGGATATCGCTACTACCAGGCTTATGGTATTCATCGCTGGTTTCCCACATAAACGAATGGACACCAGACATCTCAGTCTCCAGGTGTACGGTCACCGAGACCCAATACATCTTACGGAGCAGCGCTTCAAATTGCTCCATCCACACCGGCCACTCATACTCGATGCCGCAATAAGACGCACCAAAATGCACGATCTCGGTGTGGATATTGATGTCTGAAGCGTGGGCTGTAGTGGCGAACATTTCACGGCTCAGCAGTGGCCAGTCCTCGGCCAGAGGCAAGGCCTCCAGGGCTACACGATTATTCTCTAAGCGATGGGCGACATTCTGCTCGTAAATGCTATCTTTGATGCAACCATAGACTACTGACTCTTCTTGCATTATTACTCCGATATCGCCCTGACAAGCACCCTGCCATCCATTTGCTGATGCTGTCTTAGTGTTAGAGCCTGGGCCGCAGCGAAATTCCGTCTATCAATCCAGGCATCGAACTGAGCTGTATTATTTAGATTTCTAAAATTCAGAACCCTAAGCGTAGATAGCGCATCACAAAGATTCTGAATAGCGCGCTAGCATAGCGCAAAACTCGGCTTCATCCATGATCGCAAGGCCTAGATCCTGAGCCTTTTTTAATTTTGAACCAGCGCTATCACCCGCCACAACGCAGGAAGTTTTTGCTGACACACTGTTCGCCACTTTGGCTCCCAGGTTCAGCAAATGTTGCTTTGCATCGTCCCGCTTCATGGTCGTCAGGGTACCCGTCAAAACCCAGGATTGTCCTTCAAGACTTTTTGCAACTGATCTTTCTTCGGAATTACCAGCGTCATCCATGACGGCGGGCCAAGTTATTTTCGCCTGAGTGATGAGCTTATCCAGCACTTCGAGGTTGTGGGCCTGAGTGAAAAAACTGACGATATGTTCAGCAACCACCGGGCCGATGCCCTCAATAAGACTTTTATGGCTAAACTGGAAATCCTCGGTCGCCGCAGCTTTGAGCGCCTCATAAGAAGGAAATTTGTCAACGATATCTTCCGCCAATGCCGGGCTCACGCCACTGACCCTTAAGTGATACAACCAGCTGGCAAGCTCCTCAGTATCGGGCGCACCACCTGATTGTATGTTTTCTACCAGCGCAGCAGCCTTTTTGGGGCCAAGACCTTTAAAACCTTTTTGTTCGGTGAAGGCATCTACGGTCACTGATTTTAAGGCTTCAATGGAACCGAAATGAGCCGCCAGTGCAGCGGCGGATACCTCACCCACCTCTCTAATACCCAGAGCATATAGAAATCGTGCAAATGTCGTTTCACGGCTTAGCGCCAGGGCATGGAGAAGATTTTGAGCAGACTTCTCCGCCATTCGCTCAATGCCCGCTACATCTTCCAGGGTCAGTAAATACAAATCCGCCGGATCTCGGATCAGCCCCAGGTCAACCATTTGTTCTATGAGCTTGTCACCCAGGCCATCAATGTCCATTGCCCGGCGAGAGGCAAAATGCTTGATGGCTTCTTTGCGCTGCGCTGGGCAGTATAGTCCACCGGAGCATCGAGCCACCGCCTCGCCCTCAATACGTACAACATCCGATCCACATTCCGGGCAATGAACCGGGAATAGGATGGGACTGCGCGTAGAGGCTTCGACGTTACTGGCGACATGGTCATCAACAACAGGGTTATGGGCCACTCTAGCGACCTGAGGAATAACATCCCCTGCACGGCGAACGATGACGCGATCACCAATACAAACCCCCAACCGCTCGATTTCATCCTGATTGTGCAGGGTGGCATTACTGACGGTAACGCCGCCGACAAATACCGGTTCAAGACGGGCCACTGGGGTGATGGCCCCCGTGCGTCCGACCTGAAACTCTACGTCGAGGAGGATGGTACTTTCTTCCTGGGCGGGAAATTTCCGGGCAATGGCCCAACGGGGTGCCCGCGCCACAAAGCCCAATTGCTCCTGAAGACTAAAACTATTGACCTTGTATACAATGCCGTCGATATCGTAGGCCAGCCCCGCGCGTTTGTCGGCGATGCTGCGATAATAATTGATACAGGCTTCAATGCCTTTAACCTCAGCCATTAAGGTGTTGATCAAAAACCCCCAGCGCTTTAACTCCATCATGGCATCGAGATGGGTATCCAGGATGCGCTCCCCCTGGCCTTCTACCCGCCCAATACTGTAGGCGCACATTTCCAGAGGTCGGCTAGCGGTAATGCTTGAGTCGAGCTGACGGAGGCTACCCGCTGCTGCGTTGCGGGGATTAACGAAGGGTTTTTCGTCGAGCTTTAGTGCCTCCGTGTTAAATTGATGGAAGCCTTCAAGGGGCATATAAACTTCACCGCGCACCTCAAGCAGCGACGGTATGTCGTCGCCGCGAAGCCGTAAGGGCACAGACGTCACGGTGCGAATATTGGCAGTGATATTTTCGCCACTGTAGCCATCACCCCGGGTTGCCGCCTGAGTTAACACGCCCTGCTCGTAGAGCAGGCTCACTGCGATACCGTCGAGTTTGGGTTCGCAAATATATTCAATTTCGCTGTCGATATTCAGCTTGTTATGCACCCGCCGGTCAAAGTCACGCAGTTCATCGTCGTCAAAGGCATTATCCAGAGACAACATGGGTACGGCGTGACTGACAGAGTGGAACGATGATAGAGGTGGCGAGCCGACCCGCTGAGTAGGAGAGTCGGGCGTTATTAAGTTGGGATGAAGTTGTTCAATATCCTGCAGTCGACGCAACAGGCGATCATATTCGCTATCGGTGATCGCCGGATCGTCGAGGGAATAGTAACGATAATTGTGCTCATGAAGTTGTGCGCTGAGCAGTTTGGCTTCCGCAGCTACGTCGCTCTCAGGGTCTGCCTGGCTAACCATGCTTGATCAAGTTTCCCTGAATAACAGCCTTTACTAAATACTTAGCTTGACTAAGCATCTAACTTTTCTAGTGCTCTAGCTCGCCAACTGGCGGCGGTTGTAATCCATAATCTGCTCGCGGTAGTGCTCGGCAGTTTGCCGGGTTAGGGCACTGCGATCCGCATCTTTTAACTCACCTCCCAACTCTTTCTTTATGGCATCGACCGTGGCAAGTAATAGTTCGAAAGCAGCCATCGGATCATCACTATCCTGCATAACCATAAAAAAAGTCAGGCCGGGGCTTGAAAAACTCGCCATTTCATTGAGCTCGAAGGTGCCAGGATTAACCGAATTGGTGACACTAAATAGAACACTACCGCTGCCATCTTCATGCTCGTGACGATGAAATATTTTTTGCGAGCCGTAACGCAAGCCCTTATCCAATAAGACTTCAAGCAGGGTGCCCCCCGGAAATTGTTCACCGAGGCTAGCCATCAGATGTAGAACGATAAAATCCTGCTCGCCGACTTCAACATCCTCACTACCACCTTTATCTTTAACAGACTCGCTCTGATTAACAAGGTCAATCTCCTTGCCTTGATCATGCTCGACAGC
>CALLDA010000036.1 GCA_937998635.1 uncultured Pseudomonadales bacterium | reverse complement strand
GGTAACCCGTAAAACGTATTCACCACGGACTCGGTCTGCAGTGTTGAAGTGCTCCCCTGCATCGGGATCAAACACCACCTGCACAATACCTTCACGGTCGCGCAAATCGATAAAGATCACACCACCGTGATCTCTACGCCGATCAACCCATCCACAAAGGGTCACTTCGCTGTCGATAAGAGAAGATTCCACAAGCCCGCAATAACTAGACCGCATATTCATATTGTTCCCAATTCAAGGTATTCCTGGTTCAAGGCATTCCTGGTTCAAGGTACTCCCAATCGAAAGCATTCCTGATTCAAGATGTAATCGTATGAGCCTGGCCTTCAGCTAGCGCCAGAAGCTGCTGGCTTGCTTTTGCTATTGGAGCTAGAACTTTTGCTCTCGGTTTTTTTAGTTTCAGTTTTTTTGCTATCACCATCTTGCTTAGCGCTTTCTTTAGAGCCGCTATCTGAAGAAGTGCTTTTGTCTCCACCTTCAGACTTCGCCTGCCTGTCACCGCTCAGGTTTTTCTTATCACCGGTTTTGAAATCGGTTTCATACCAACCACTGCCACTGAGTCGGAAGGCACTGGCGCTGACTTTTTTCTTGAGCTTTGGCTTGTCACACTCAGGACAAACCTTCAAAAGATCGTCGGAGACCTTTTGAATAACTTCTAACTCGTGGCCACAGGCCTGGCAACGATATTCATAAATAGGCATAGCAGGTGATTCTCCAAAGGGCCCATCCTTGATGCGCCAATTTTTCAGTGGGTTCGAAAACGGCGCGCATTATACCCCAGGACTCAGCAAGCCTAAAATCTAGTTCACCGCTCAGTAAAGCATTTTCGGATAGACGCTTGCGCAACAAACTCGACCCTTGCTCGGACATGGGCTTACATTCAAATAAACCTGTTTTTCACTAGAAAAACAGGTTTTTTCCAGAATAAGCTTGCGAGCTCTTTGCGTATGCTATATACATGGCGTCAGGGTTAGAGGGATCATTATCTCGTCGTTTAGAGGTGGTTTCCAGGCTCGAAAATTAGCAGTTCAAATCATCACAACGTTTAAGAGGAAGCCAATATGGCAGCTAAAAAACCGAAGGCAAAGAAAGCCCCAGCTAAAAAGGCGCCGGCCAAAAAGACAAAACCTAAAGCCGCTCCCGCCCGAAAGATCACCGCTGTTAGTGAGCGCTACACCAAAGCTCAAATCATCAACGAACTCGCTGAGAATACTGGCCTCAACAAAAGTCAGGTTAATTCTGTACTTGAAGAACTCAATGTTGTTATTGAGAGACACATCAAGAAACGTGCCGTTGGCGAATTTTCTCTACCCGGCTTATTGAAAATCAAAACCGTCAAGAAACCCGCGCGAAAAGCCCGTAAAGGTATCAACCCTTTTACTGGTGAGGAAACCACTTTCAAGGCACGCCCAGCCAGTACTGGTGTGCGAATCACAGCACTAAAACGTCTGAAAGATATGGCCCTCTAAACTCAGCTCGACACAATACCGGCACAGATGTTACAAGAAAAGCCCTGATTTTCAGGGCTTTTCTTGTTTAGGCACACTGCCCTGCTAGATTGTCAGGATGTATTGAAGACCCTAGATAAAACCTCGGGCATCATCTAACTCACTACGCAAAATCTCGATACGCTCCCTTAAGTTACTATCTCCATAATCCTTTTCGGGCACCGCTCCCCAAACTGGCGCTGGCCAGGCAGCATCATCGACATATCTGGCGACGTGATGGATGTGCAACTGCTTCACCACGTTACCCAGGGCTGCAATATTCATTTTATCCGGAGCAAAAACAGTGGTCATTGCGTGGCTCAACATGCGCGACTCCTCAAACAGCGCATGCTGATCCCTATCATTGAGCTGATAGATTTCACTCACATCTTCTCGCCTCGGCACCAAAATACACCAGGGGAAATTGCTATCCCGATGCAATAGCACCACTGAAAGCGGCCACTCACCTATGACATAAGTGTCATTTTTTAATCTGGTATCCAGCTCAAACATCTATCAAGCTCTCCATCTACTCACTAGCGCCGACCTATTAGCCCTATACCCACCGGCTCGAGCCCCTTAAACTAAGCGCCAGCATAAGCCCAAACAAACCTTAGCGGAATTATTTATATGCGTGCCAGCCAGCTCCTTCTTGCTACTCAGAAAGAAACACCCGCCGATGCCGAAGTCATCAGCCATCAATTAATGATCCGCGCCGGGATGATCAGAAAACTTGCCTCCGGTTTATACACCTGGCTACCTCTGGGTCTCAGGGTGCTACGCAAGGTCGAAGCGATTATTCGTGAAGAGATGAACCGTGCTAATGCCCAGGAAGTCATGATGCCGGTAGTGCAACCGGCTGAGCTGTGGCAGGAGTCCGGTCGCTGGGAGGAATACGGCCCAGAGTTGCTGCGCATCAATGATCGTCATCAACGGTCATTTTGCCTGGGGCCTACTCACGAAGAGATTATTACCGACTTAATTCGCAATGAAATTCGCAGTTACAAACAACTACCCGCCAATTTTTATCAGATCCAAACCAAATTTAGAGACGAGATTCGCCCCCGTTTTGGCATTATGAGAGCGCGGGAATTCATCATGAAAGACGCTTACTCTTTCCATGTCGATGCCGAGAGTCTGCAGGAGACTTACGATGTCATGCACGCTACCTATACCCGAATATTCGAACGGCTAGGTCTGAATTTCAGGCCGGTACTGGCCGATACAGGCAGCATTGGTGGCAGCCACTCCCACGAATTCCATGTCCTCGCAGAATCAGGAGAAGATGCCATCGCTTTCTCAACAGAAAGTGATTACGCCGCCAACGTCGAAAAAGCCGAGGCTCTGGCCCCAGCAGGGTTACGACCAGAGCCGACTCAGACCATGGAAGAGGTCGCCACGCCAGGGCAACACAGCATTGAGGAGGTCTGCCAGTTTTTAGATTGCCCGGCCGAAGCCATTGTTAAAACCTTGATTGTTGTCGGTGAAAACATTGATGAAGATGACAGTGATTTAATCGCCCTGGTATTGCGCGGCGACCACGCACTGAATGAAATCAAAGCCGAAAAACTGCCCGGTGTAGCCAGCCCCTTAACTTTTGCCAGCACTGAACAAGTGCTCGCCACTCTAGCTTGTAGTGTCGGCTCCCTGGGGCCAGTTAAGCCTTCTATCCCAGTCTTTACCGATCACAGCGCTGCCCATCTCAGCGACTTTATCTGCGGTGCCAACAAAGATGGTTTTCATTTGCGTGGAGTCAACTGGGACAGAGATTGCTCGCCGGGCACCATCGTCGACATCCGTGAAGTCGTCGCCGGCGATCCAAGCCCCGACGGCCAGGGCATACTCGAAATCAAACGCGGTATCGAAGTCGGTCATATATTCCAGCTCGGCACCAAATACAGTGACGCAATGGGCGCGACGGTGCTAGATGAATCTGGCAAAGAGCAAGTCATGACCATGGGCTGCTATGGCATCGGCGTCACCCGCGTGGTCGCCTCCGCTATCGAACAAAACCACGATAAGGAGGGCATCATCTGGCCAGACAACATTGCACCCTTTACCCTGGCTATTATTCCCATCAACGCCCATAAATCAGAGGCAGTTCTCAAGACCTGCGAAACGCTCTATCAGGAATTAAGTGAGGCTGGTTACGATGTATTACTGATGGATGAAAAGAAAGTCAGGCTCGGTGTCATGTTGGCGGACATTGATCTTATCGGCATTCCCCATCGTCTGGTCATCGGCGAACGCGGACTGGAAAATGGCTCCGTGGAATATAAACGACGAGGTGATAGCGATTCGCTTGAAGTTAAGCTTGATGAACTATCGGCTTTCTTAACTGAGCAACTCACGGGTCCAGGAGCGAAATAAAATGAAGGTAGTGGCAATGACGGTATTCCTCGCGGCCAACCTTTATAGCGTATGTGCCGCTAATGCCTATGCCTCTGATCCTGGCCAGGATGAAACCCTGACCGGGGCAAACCTTGCCTACGGGAAAACACCCGTTACACCACTCATTGCTATCCCCAACGCCAGGATCCTTTTTTCTAACAGCCTTTCTCCAAACACACCCTCTGCCGATATTCTGGTCGGCGGGCAGCCGAGTGTTGAAGATATTCAAGCTGCACATCGAGCGGGATACAAAACCATTATAAATCTACGCCCGAAAGGAGAATTCAAGGCCTGGGATGAAGCCGCTCTCGCGGAACAACTGGGCATAAACTATATTGTGATACCTGTCGATGGCGAAGCCGACATCACCTCCGAGAATGCTCTGCGCCTGGATCAGGCCTTGCAGGCAACAGCCCACTCACCGACCATTGTTCACTGTGCCAGCGGCAACCGCGTTGGTGCCTTGTTTGCACTTCGCGCGCAATTACAGGGCAGTGATCCAAAGACCGCCTTGGCAATTGGTCGCGAAGCGGGCTTGAGCAGCCTGGCACCACTGCTTGAAAAATTATTACAACCTTAGCCAAACCATAGAAAACGCAGAAGCTGGAACATTTCTACCCGCTAGCACTCAAACTACAGACTATGCTGCCATGGGCAGACCCAACACTCAGTGATCCGCACAAGAGCTAAAGGACAAATGATCAAGTTGCGGCATATATTTAAGCTATGTTTAACCCTTACACTGCTCATCACAGCTGGTGCACCCGCTTATGGAGGTACGCTCCCAGATATAAATAGCGCTAGTAATATAAACAGCGCTGGGATCCTCGAAGCGACTACTGAGGACAAGTCTGCAGCCGGCAAGCCTGTGGATTCCGGTGATATTGATCCAAAATCAAATATCGAGCCCGCTTCAAAGCCTGAAGACGGCGTCGCCCACAGCATTGATCCGATCATTAACGCCAATAAGGACATGCAAGAGGCCTTAGTGAACTATCGCACCGCCATCAAAGAACTCGACGAAAATGGGCCTTATCACGAACAGTCATCCGAAGCACTGTATGGGCTCGGTATAGCGCTAAAAAAACAGGGCTTTTATGACGAGGCACTCAATACCCTGAAACGAGCTATGCACGTCAACAGAGTCAACCACGGACTGCATAGTTTCTCCCAGACACCGATACTGAGAAGCATTATCGACACCCAGAAAGCCCTCCACCATTTTGAAGAAGTGACCACGGACTATAATCGCCTACTAAGACTGTTCCAGAAAAATTATGCCAGCAATGACCCCGCATTAATTCCAGTCTATCAGGAACTGGCACTTTGGCATGTCGATGTTTATCAGCTAGATAGCAGCGCTGAACGGGTCGATCATTTGACTTCGGCTCACAGTTATATCAATGCCGCCATAAAAAAAGCCCAGGCCCCAAACCAGTTGACCACTCAGGAAAAAATTGAGCTATTGCGAACTTCGACGCTAATTAGTTTCTATTCATCACAACATAAGGGCGACGAATGGGTCACCGCCTTGGATTCCCGCTTTAGCGCCAGTTCCGACAAAGACTTTATGGTGCCAACGCGCATGGCCACCCTGTCCAAAACCAGCTATCGACAGGGACGTCTCGCCCACGAGCAGATCATCGCCCTGGTTAACGCTGATCCCACCGCCACAATTCATCAAAAAATTAGCGCCTACGTGGAAACTGGCGATTGGCACTTGCTCTTCAAGCATCACAACACAGCTATGGAGTATTATCAGCAAGCCCGCATACTGATTGCACAGACGGACATGCCACAGGAGCTCAACGAGCTGTGGTTCTCACAGCCAATAATTTTGCCAAGTCTCAGAGCAGAAGGTGGATCAGGAAACTCTGCGAGGCAATATGTCAGCGCTCAGGTGGATATTTCTAAAAATGGACATCCCAGTCACATAAACATCCTCGAACCCACCCCGGAAAAGAATGTAATGCTACACAGAGCGGCTATCAAGACCCTTAGAAACGCACGTTTCAGGCCGCGCTTTGTCGGCGCTGAAGCGGTTAATAGCCCTGCGGCACTGATTAAAATGCCCTTAATACGCTAATCCACCTATACGCTGTCACCATGTCAAAACTTTACCGACCCTGCATCGCTATCCTTCACACCATGCTGCTAGTGGGTCTGACGGCCTGCGAAAGCACCTCAAGTAGTAGCAGTTCCAGTGACAGCTCATCCACGAGCAGCTCCACTACGTCATCACCAAACGCAAGCGCTGATTCATCAGAGCCCTCAGCCAATAACTCAAACACCGCACCCGAATATCCTTCAGGAGGCGGCATGACAAGCGAGGAAGTCATCGGCGCTCTGGATACAGAGCTGGACGAATCCATCGCTGTCTTTGACGGCATGATTCTCGACGAGAGAGCTAAAGCCGAAGCCATTGTCGCTGGCAGCTATGACCCCGCAGGTGGGGACGACGGCGATCCCGGTGAAATCCTGTTTGAGGAGGGCGATCTGGAAGAAGGCCTGCCCGGCTATGGGGACTTCCCAGAAAGTGATTCTGAATCAAGCGAAGCCTCTGATTCCTCAGCCGACAACGCTGATGCGGGAGAGGTTGGCGGGTCGACCCCCAGCGACCAGGACACCATCGGAGATTCTTCCACCGCCGGTGGTATCCCTGAAGATATCAACGATGGCAGCGATGATGATATCGTCGCCCGTCAAATTCGCGAGGCCGCCCAAAAAGAACAAGACCCTGTGCTAAGGGAAAAACTCTGGGACGAATACCGCAAGTATAAAAATCAGCAGCGCGGAGGTTGATCAAACATTTTATGAACGCCCGCCTCTACAACACGCACCTACTTTGGCTGCCATTATTGTTATGTAGTTTGCTTTTACTGTCCGGCTGTAACAGCCCCATCACGGTTAAATCCACCACCTATACGCCGCTTTCTACACAAACGACCATGCTCCCGGAAGCCGAACTGCTCGACCTGGGTGTCCTGACATTTGACCCCGGCCTCGATGATCTGGACGACGATGAGGAAGCCTCGATATTGCCCGAAGTACGTAAGGCCGAGGCTCATTATTTGGCCAATCAGCTCACCCTCACCATTCAGGACTCCGCCGCCTGGGGAGCTGTGCGCCTGCTGCCGTCCGCCGATGTGATCACCGACATCTACGTCAGCGGCACTATCAAACATTCCGATGGCGAAATGCTTGAGCTGGATATCGCCGTTGCCGACACCTCCGGCAGGGCGGTCTACACCAAAACCTACAAAGGCCTCGCCAGCAAATACGCCTATGAACGCCGACGTAAACTGCAACGAGATCCATTTCAGGGCTTGTTTAATCAAATTGCCAATGACCTCCTGATTTGGCGACAAAAACTAGCCGCCAAAGAAGCCATCAATTTGCGGACCGTCTCTTCACTACGCTTTGCCAGGCAATTCTCACCCGAAGCTTTCTCTGAACATTTACAAAGCAATCGCAAAGGCCAGCTCACGGTCGCCAGATTGCCCGCCATCGACGATCCAATTCTGCAAAGAGTGCAAAGTATGCGCGAGCGTGACTACTTATATATCGATACTATCCAGGAATATTACGATGCCTTCTCCAGGCAGATGAGCGAGCCCTACCAAACCTGGCGCGCAGAAAGCTACGACGAGGTGATGGCAGCGCGGGACTTGAAACGACAGTCACTACAGCGCACCACCGGTGGAGTCATCGCTATTCTGGCGGGGATCGCCGCCTCAGGTAGCAACAGCGGAGCCGCTCGAGCCGGCGGTGCCGTCGCTATTGGCAGCGGCGCATTACTGGTAAAAAGTGGGCTCGGTAAAAAAGCTGAAGCGCAGATTCATATCGAGGCTTTGGCCGAGTTGGGGCAATCCCTAGAAGCGGAGGTTGAACCCCGTGTCATTGAACTGGAAGATCAGACCGTGACCCTTACCGGCAATGTACAAATGCAATATCAGCAGTGGCAGGCTTTGCTGCAAAAAATTTATCGTGCCGAACGCGGCGAGATTTAAACCCGCAAGATCATGGCCGACAAACAAAAATCATTCGATACGATTGAAGCAAGCGATGTAGCCTTAAGCCATATTACGACTGACACTGGATCTGCTGGCGAAGCTCAAAACCATCGACACGCAAGACCCCAGGCTATCTATGTCATTGCAATTATTGGCCTGCTGATTATTTCCCTGGCTTTTATCGTACTTCAAAACCAGCGTCGTGCTAATGATGCCAATGCAGATAAAAACCAAAGCAGCGCCACAGCTGAGTCTGCTGAGCGCACAAGCCCGACTAGCGACAACGGCCCTTTTAAAAAGGCTCAAACCGCCACCCAACGGCGTCAAGCTCAGGATCTACTCGCCAGAATTCTGGAAAAACAGCAAGCCCTGGAGAGCCAGCAGGTCGCGCTGTGGGCCGAGGCAGACTATCGCGAGGCACAAGGCAATGCCACCCAGGGGGACGACCTCTATGGTCGAGGACAATTCGAAGCAGCTCAACAACAGTACCAACTTAGCCTTGAGCAACTAAGCGATATTGAAGCTCGCTTTGCCCCCTTTATTAGCGACACCCTGGCTAATGCGCTTAAGGCAATCAACACCGCTAGTAAAGTAGCAGACATTGCTAAAACCCGTACATCTCTTGAGCTGCTCTTGCAAATCCAGGCCGATAACGAGCCCGCGAAAAAAGGCCTGAAGCGTCTCGACCAGCTACCCCAGGTACTTGAGTTGCTGGCCACTGCTGAGCAAAATTTTACGGACGGAAAACTTAAGGAGGCGCTTAGCGCTTACCAGGAAGCTATAAAACTAGATCCAGACCACCCCCAAGCCATTGCCGGACTTGAACAAACACAGACTAAAATCAAAAACAGCCAATTCCAAAGTGCTTTAAATAAAGGTTTTGCTGATCTTGGCCAGTCAAATTATGCGGCTGCCAGCCAGGCCTTTAAGCGAGCACTCACGGTTAAACCCCATTCCGATGTAGCCGCCCAGGCTTTGCTTCAGGCGCAAACTGAACTGAATCAGATACAAATTAAGCAGCTACTGGCCAGCGCTAGCAAGGATGAGCAGCGTGAACACTGGTCACTGGCTCTTGATGCCTATAATAAAGTTTTGACTATCGACAACTCGGTGGTCAGCGCCTCCGTCGGCAAAATACGCAGTCAAGCACGTGCAAAGCTCGATACAGACCTGACTAGCATCATCACCAACCCACTGCGTCTCGCCAGCCCCAGTGTTTACCAACAGGCACGCCAGCTACTGAGAGATGCCCAGGGTATCCAGCCCGGTGGTTCTCGACTCGCCGAACAGGTGCACCAACTCGAACAGGCCCTAGCGCTGGCCACCACCCCACAGACCATCACCCTGACCTCAGACAATTCCACGCTGGTGACCATACTGAGGGTTGGCAAGCTCGGTCAGTTCAATGCCAGGACCATAGAACTCAAACCGGGAAAATATGTAGCGGTGGGTATCCGGCAAGGTTATCGTGATGTCCGAGTCAAGTTTGTCGTTGATGGCAAAAATGATGTCTCACCCATTCAAATTTCCTGTCAGGAAACCATATAATGCCGTCCCCTGATAGCCTCGATTCAAGTAGCCAGGATTCTGGTAGCCAGAGTTCAGACAGCTCCTTAGAAGCCATTGATTTCGAGCCTGTCGGTGCGGCCAGCGCTAAACCCCATGGACGTTTTCCATTCTTGCGCCTTTCTGTCGCTGGCGTATTACTGTTTTCGGCATTTATCCTGTGGTTCTTGCTGACCTCCAGAGCCGTGTCCATCAATGCCGAACCCGAGCAAGCTCAGATTCAAATCTCCGGCGGCCTGAGCTTTGCTCTTGCAGGGCACTATCTACTCAGACCAGGGCAATATCGCTTGCAGGTAAGCGCCGACGGCTACCATACCTATAGCGAAGAATTGCTGGTCACCGGCGAAGACAATCAGAGTCAGTCCATCAAACTGGCAAAATTGCCCGGCCACCTGGAAATAATTACAACACCGGATAAAGCCAGCGTCTTTATAAATGACGAAAACAAAGGCCTTACACCTCTGGCAATATCCGATCTTGCCCCAGACACCTACCAGTTAAAGATCGTTTCGCCCCGTTATTTTGCCGTCGAACAAGCTGTCGACATTGAAGGTATGGGGCACACCACACAACTTCAATTCCAGCTTAAACCAGCCTGGGGCAAGATCTCTTTTCGTTCGAAACCCCCGGGCGCAACCATTAGCGTCGCCGGTAAAGACTACGGCCCAACACCGGGTACCGCAGAGGTACTCACCAGTGGTGAGCAAGTGGAACTTAAGCTGCCGGGCTATAAAACCTGGCAGGAGACTCTCAGCATAGGCGTTGGCGAATACAAGGAGTGGCCGTCTGTGACCCTGCTCCCCGCAGATAGTGAGATTCAGATTGCCTCTATCCCAGCGGGTGCCAGCATTACCCTCAACGGACAATACCTGGGTAGTACCCCGACAACACTAGCATTGAGCCCAGACACTAGCCATAAGCTGAATGTATTTTTAGCCGGTTACGAACACTCACAGAGACAAATTGTGCTGGCACGGGGTGAACAGAAAACCCTTAACATCAAACTCAAAGCCAAGCTCGGCAGTCTCAACATTACCAGCAAACCGGCCGGTGCAGAGCTATACGTCGACGGGACTTTACGGGGCACCACGCCGATGACCTTAAATCTACCTGCACATCCCTGGCGACTGGAAGTACGCAAGAAGGGCTATACGCCTATGAGCAAATCAATCGCCCCCAAACCCGGCGTCCAGCAAGCCCTGCACTTTGCCCTTAATACTACCCTTAACTCTGCTCAGCAATCGAGCTCGCCTGAGGCCCAGGCTATGGCGAAGGTCATCACTTCACCGGCCGGGCAAACTATGAAGCTGTTCAAACCTGATAGCGCTTTCACCATGGGTGCTTCGCGACGGGAACAGGGTCGCCGAGCCAACGAAATCATGCATCAAGTCCGCTTAAGCCGAGCCTTTTACCTATCCACAACAGAAGTGAGCAACGCACAATTTCGCAAATTCGACAGTCAACACAGCTCCAAACATGTCGATGGCAAAACCCTCGACTACCTCACTCAACCCGTGGTCAATGTTAGCTGGACCAGTGCCGCCCTTTACTGCAACTGGTTGAGTAGCCAGGACAAACTAACCTTATTTTATATTGAGAAAGATGGTCTTATTACCGGCATCAATCCGGATGCACTGGGTTATCGCCTGCCCACAGAAGCCGAATGGGCCTGGGCAGCGCGCCGCCAAAGTGATGGTTCAATGCGCAAATTCCCCTGGGGTAGCCAATTCCCACCCACCGCTAAAACCACTAATATCGCGGATCGTAGCGCCGCGAATATTGTGCCTCGAATACTTAACACCTATAACGATGGACAGGCGGTCTCTGCCCCGGTGGCGACTTATTCAGCAAACTCTAAAGGGCTGTACGATATGGGCGGCAATGTTGCCGAATGGCTTAACGATTACTACAGTATTGCCATAGCGACTTCTGGCTCAGCTGCCATCGACCCGATGGGGCCTGACACTGGGGAGTACCGGGTGATTCGAGGCCCGAGCTGGCGACATGGCGGTCTCAGTGAATTGCGTCTGTCCTTC
>CALLDA010000035.1 GCA_937998635.1 uncultured Pseudomonadales bacterium | reverse complement strand
GAGAATATATTGACGGGCTATATCGTGATCAGTATCCAGCTGACCAGCTTTAAGCGAATGACTGATCCGGAGCCTTGCTAATCAGCAATAGCTATTTTTAGTAAAAGTTATTCAGGAGAAATAGTATGGAAGTCGGTATTCAACTAGCGACATCCTCAGAAGCCTGGAAAATAGTTCAGCGGACTGAAGAACTAGGCTTTAACCACGACTGGTTTTACGACACTCAGTTGCTTTGCGCAGCCCCCTTTTTAGCTATGGCGGCGGCAGCCATGAAAACCTCTAAGATCAGATTAGCGACCGGCGTGCTGATCCCCTCGAATAGAATCGCACCGGCTGCGGCTTGCGCGTTTGCATCGCTCAATCAGCTAGCGCCGGGGCGTATCGATTTTCGCGGTGCAGGAGTCGGCAAAAGTTTTGCCAAAAGGGGGTCGGATCATCAATATTTCGACCATGGCGACGACTTTGGGAATGGCCAATCACGCTATGTATGTGGTGAGCAAATCGGCTGTTGATCTGCGAACAAGGGTAATGTTCACAGAACTTGGTCATCGCGACATTACCGTGAATTCTATTTCTCCGGGGCCAAGCAATATGAGCATGCTGAACCATCTCCTTGAAGAAAACCTCGACGTTATGGAGGCGATGTTTTTACAGAGCTTACCAATGGGGAGAATTGGTAAGCAGGGAGATATTTCTGATGTAGTGGCATTTCTGGCCAGTGACGATGCCCGTTGGGTGACGGGACCAAAACTGCGCGCCGACGGCGGTGTTCGTTAAGGGCGGTGCCGGCCTCTATTTCGAAGAAGTGTTATTGTGCTTGCGGAACTACGGCGATAGTTGTTGTTCCAAGCCTTTATGAGCTTACCCGGAAATTATTTAAAACCCTGTCGAAAAATTTCTATTATTTTTCTGGCAGGGCTATTTGTCAGCTTGAGCATTATCAGCTTGAACACTTTCGCCGCTAGTATGAATGGCTTTGACTTAAACGATGCGTTAATCCCTGCCGATGAAATATTTCAGGGTGGCCCGCCAAAAGATGGTATCGCATCTGTAGATAAGCCTCAGTTTATTGCTGCTAGGCAGGCAACGCTTAAACCTGACCAGCGGGTGATGGGCGTGAGTTTTGCCGGGCAGATTCGCGCTTACCCTATCAATATTCTCAACCGTCACGAGGTGGTCAACGACCGTTTTGGTGATTACTACGTGGCGGTTACGTACTGCCCTTTGTGTGGTAGCGGTATGGTGTTTCGTGCGCCTGAGCCTCATCAAGCCCTGACCTTTGGTGTTTCTGGCCTGCTTTATAACAGTGATGTTCTGCTTTACGACCGAGAGACGGATTCGCTGTGGTCACAATTACGGATGCAAGCCGTCAGTGGTTTACGCAAGGGCGAGAAACTAAACATGCTGCCTGCAAGTCACACCTCCTGGCAAGATTGGTTAAGCCGCCACCCGGACACTCAGGTCTTATCAGACGACACGGGCTTTGGCTTTGATTATTCAAGGGATCCTTATGCGGATTATAAAAGATCTGGTGATACCTGGTTTCCGGTCGCTCATAACAACAGCGCTTACGATAAAAAGGCCTGGGTAGCGGGTGTGCTCATTGAGGGTAAAGCCAAGGCATACCCCTTTAAAGAGCTGGCTCTTTCGTCGGGGGATTTCGTCGATGAAGTGGGTGGAAAAACTATTCGGGTGGAGTGGCTGAATGATGCTCGTAGTGTTCGTATTTACGATGAGGAGGGTAGGGAGTTGCCCGTTGTCAGTGCCTACTGGTTTGCCTGGTATGGTTTTTACCCTGATACATTAATATATAAACACTAGCTCGCCATAGGTCATTTTGAGAGCATAAAGATAAGGCCGCGTTGCAGCGGCCGTGAAAACCTGGTGGGTTGTGATCTGAATTCTTCTGAGCGTATATTGCCAGGTTTGCTTATCTATCTATGCCAGTTAGGTCAACTGCGCAAAAGACCTCAAACCTGGCATATTCCTTGTCGTAATGGGCACCGCTAAATTGCTCAACAGCAGAATAAGCAGTTGGTGAACTCTGCATGGTATGCGATGATTTATCTAATTTATAATTTCTATTTTCGCTATTTATACTATGAATATATCAAGAGTTGATCTTAACCTGCTGGTTTATCTGGATGTGCTGCTGAGAGAACGCAATGTCACTAAATCAGCCGCCCATTTAGGTATCACCCAGCCGGCGATGAGTAACGGTTTACGTCGACTTAGAACCTTACTCAATGATCCCTTATTAATACGAACCAGTGACGGCATGACGCCCACAGAGCGGGCACTTGAGCTACAGCCACAAATTCGGGATGTGTTGGCAAATATAGAGCGAGCGATTGAACCGAAAGGTCTGTTCGATGCATCTACTGCTGAGCGAGTGGTGCGGATTATGGCCAGCGACTATGCCGAGTCGACCTTAATTCCCGCGCTATTAAGTCGGCTGGCCACTGAGGCCCCGAATATCACGCTTGACGTACTAACGCCAAGCGATGTCAGCCTCGAGGATGTTGAGCAGGGCAGGGTTGATATGCTGCTCAACCGCTTTGATGAAATGCCTGAGTCGTTTCACCAGTCGACGGTTTGGCGAGACGATTTTTCGTGTCTGCTGAGTGTTAATAATCCACTTAACAAAAAATTTGACCTCGATAAATATTTAAGCGGTCGTCATGTCTGGGTGAGTAAAACAGGCATGGGTGCCAGCGTCGGCATGAACCCTCAGGACTCACAACGGCTGGGCTGGGTAGATGAGGCGCTAAAAGTGCTGGGTAAGGAGCGTCGTATTGCGGTCTTTACTCGACACTACCTGGTAGCTGCGATGCTCTCTCAGCAGGCTGATCTAATCGCCACCTTGCCCAGCCAGTTGGCACGTTTGCAGCTTGATAATCCCCAGGTGCGTTTGCATAAGCCGCCTTTCGGTATCCCCAGTTTCGAGCTTAAAATGGCCTGGAGTCCTTTATTGCAGCACAATCCCTATCATCAGTGGATACGGCGCCTGGTGGTCGAGATAGGCCGTGACTTGTCAGGCTATTTATCTGATGAATAGCCGCAATAAAGCCGATATATTATCTAAATTATCCTCCGGGGTTTAAAATTCTGAAGCTGCAGAACCAGCATCACAATGTGAACGCATTAAACAAAGAGATTTAATATGAGCGAGCGAATTAAAGTCGGCGGGTTGTCGGTTGCCAGTGAACTTCACGCCCTGATTAACGAGGAAATCATCCCGGGTACCGGTATTGACCCAGACGGCTTTTGGCAATCCTTCGAAGCCATCATCTATGACCTGGTGCCTCGCAACCGAGCTTTGCTTGCCGTTCGAGAAGAGATGCAAGAGCGTATCGACAATTGGCATCGGGGTAGAGCTGGGCAGGCTCACGATCACGAAGCCTATAAGCAATTCCTGACGGATATTGGCTATCTGGTTCCGGTAGGAGATGCTTTTAGCATCACCACTGAAAATGTTGACCCGGAAATATCGTCGCTTGCCGGTCCACAGCTCGTTGTGCCTATCACCAATGCCCGTTATTCGCTAAATGCCGCCAATGCGCGCTGGGGTAGTTTGTACGATGCACTCTACGGTAACGACGTTATTTCCGAAACCGAGGGCGCTGATAAAGGCCCCGGCTACAACGCTGTTCGAGGTGCAAAAGTTATTGCTTATGGCCGCCAGTTTCTCGACCAAAATTTACCACTGAACAGTGGCTCTCATGCTGACGCCACTCGCTATCAGGTAGAAAATGGCCAGCTTATTGTCACTGATAGCAATGCTAAGCAAACTAGCCTCCGTAACGCAGAACAGTTTATTGGATACCTCGGAGAGAGCGATAGCCCCTCATCAGTTTTACTAAAAAACAATGGCTTACATGTAGAAGTTCAATTTGATTCTGCCCATAACGTAGGTAAGGATGACCTGGCTGGCATCAAAGATATTGTCCTCGAATCAGCCATTACCACGATCCAGGATTGTGAGGACTCTGTCGCTACTGTGGATTCAGCAGATAAGTGTGTCGCCTACCGTAACTGGTTAGGTTTGATGAAGGGAGACTTGTCAGACTCATTTGCTAAAGGTAGCGAAGTCGTCACCCGTACACTTAATAACGACCGCACTTACATCTCAGCTACTGGCGATGAGCTGACTTTGTCGGGCAGAAGCTTGCTGTTGATAAGAAACGTTGGCCACCTCATGACCAATGATGCGATTTTATTTAATGGTGACAGTGAAATTCCAGAAGGCATCATGGATGCAATGGTGACTTCCCTTATTGCCCTGCATGATTTGCAGGCGAGCAAGAAGAGTAAGAATTCTCCTGCCGGTAGTGTCTATATCGTTAAACCAAAAATGCATGGCCCTGATGAAGTGGCCTTTGCCGTTGAGTTATTTGCCAGGGTAGAGCGGGCATTGGGCTTACCTGAGAGAACCCTGAAAATCGGCATTATGGACGAAGAGCGGCGGACCACGGTTAATCTGAGCGAGTGTATTCGTGTCGCGAAAGATCGAGTGATTTTTATTAATACTGGCTTTCTGGATCGCACCGGCGATGAAATCCACACCAGTATGGAAGCGGGAGCTATGGTGCCCAAGGGCGCGATGAAGCAGCAACCCTGGATCAATGCCTATGAAGACTGGAACGTCGATACCGGATTAGCCTGTGGCTTAAGGGGTAAAGCGCAAATCGGCAAAGGCATGTGGGCGATGCCCGACTTAATGGCAGATATGATGGAGGCTAAAATAGCTCATCCCCAGGCGGGTGCAAATTGCGCCTGGGTGCCGTCTCCCACAGCAGCTACTTTGCATGTCATGCATTACCACCAGGTTAACGTGGCAGCCCGCCAACTAGCCTTGGCCGACAAGCCGCGCGCTAGCCTGGACGATATTTTAACTATCCCCCTGATGGGTGATAACAAACCTTCGGACAGCGATATTGAGCGCGAACTGGAGAACAATGCCCAGGGCATACTGGGTTACGTAGTGCGCTGGATCGATCAGGGTGTTGGTTGTTCAAAAGTGCCCGATATCAACCATGTTGGCTTGATGGAAGACAGGGCGACCTTACGGATATCCAGTCAGCATATCGCCAACTGGTTGCATCATGGTATTTGTGACGAAGAGTTGACGCTGGCGATGCTGAAAAAGATGGCTGCCGTGGTCGACCAACAAAATGCCGATGATCCGGGTTACCAGCCTATGGCGGGTAACTTTGGTACCAATATCGCTTTTCAGGCCGCCTGTGATCTGGTGTTTAAGGGCCGAGAACAGCCCAGCGGTTACACGGAGCCTGTGCTGCATGCCCGTAGGCGAGAAGCTAAATCAGCTTCCTGACTGAATGCCACCTAACTTGATGCTGCGGTCTTAAAAATTGAGGCTGAGTTGAAAAAATTACATGCGTTCAAAAACATTACCATCCTGGTATTCGAGGTATTCCTCATCAGTAATATTTTGCAGGATGAAAGCCAGCTGGGATCGGGCTTTAACTGGATCTGTGCTTCGTAAACGGACATGCGGGAAGTAGCAATATTTTCAAGCAGACGATACGTCTCGTCCATATCCGGGTAGGGGTACTTCACATAATCTATGCTGTCGTCGAGATATTCTCTAAATAAGCGGTAGTCAATGCTCAGGCGGCCATCCAGCCAATAGCCGAGATAAGCGAGCTCATAAGTTTCAAATTTTTCCGCATCAAGGTTCGGATCAGAAATATAGGCCAGATTTGCCAATGTGCCAGGTAGCACTTCTAACTTAATCAGACGCTCTCGCTCATAGAGTGACGGTTGGCGATGGGCAATAGTATTACAGCGAATTTGCAGAGGCTACCGACCTTAGTTTTACTGCGTTTTTCAAGCACTTCTTTGTCCTCTGGAAATGAGGCGAGAAGCTACGGTAGCGAGGTCTTATTTGCAAATACAGCGTTCAAATATGCCACCATCGTTTAACAGAGGAGGTATTAAATAGGCAGCCGACGAAGTTCGGGATCCGGTTCGCTACGTTCCCACATACTGTCAAAATTATCGGCTAGTTCCACGGCTTCCAAAGGCGAATGGTAGACAACGTAACCGGTATAGCGATCACTATCCTGATTGTAAAGAATGCTGTTATGGTCTATTAGCAGGAACTCACTGTGCAAGGTTTTGATATTTGGGTTGAGACTTTTCATTTGTACCCGGCTGGGTAAGTGATGATAAAGACGCAGTAAGCGGTGGCTATTTTGTACTAGCACTCTCGGGTTTTTAACCAGGATATGGATTTCCGCATAGGGGTGGGCTCGAGCGAAATCGAACATCAGGCGGTACAGGTCCTCATAGTCATAAATACGAGGATCAAGCTCATTGCTAAATATTCTTATTTGCCGGTGTGTTCTTTTAATGAGAACTTTAGCTTGTTCGTGGAATGCCTCGGCACTATCGAGTGTAATACGCTGCCGTTCTTCCTCTGAGATATCCGGTAGCGGTGGCGTGACTTTCGGTTCGATAAAGCGCTTTAGGGACAGGGTCATATGTTGATGAGGAATACCGGCCTCAATAAATTCTTTTCCATCGGGCTCAAAGTACATTCCCCGGTAAAAGTCGACGGCGTGAGATTGAGCATTTAGCTGGAGGCTCTCTATGCCACTACGAGAGGCATAGCGAATAATCCGACGTAATAAGGCTGAGCCCACACCTCTGTTTCGATGGGTATGCAACACAGCCATTCGGCCTACTTTATTGCCCGACAGTCGTGCACAGCCAACTATATCCCCATCAGGGCTTATTTCCGTAGAATCATGCCCTTTAGGCCCATAAGCAATCCAGTGAATAGCGTCCGGATCAGCGCCATCAAATTCCTCGTCTTCGGGCACACCTTGCTCTTTAACAAACACCTGGTGACGCAACTTTGACAGCGCGCCGGAAGAAACGGACCAGCTGGTTTGTTCGATTTCTATGGGAAAAAATTCTACGCTTTCCATGACTCAGTACTCTTCTTATCGATTAAACAACCTTGACAGGTCTACTAATTTGACAAGCCCGTTATTTTACAGACTCATTAATAAGCTAGTTATTTGTCTGGTTCTCACAGTTTCCGGTGTTCTGTATCCAAATCTAAATCCGATCGCCAGGATACTGCTAAGATATAATGTCTGTCATGCCTGAAATATCACTACATGCCCTGCCTTATGAAACTACAAGATATAGTATTCCCTGAAAAGCTCAAAATAATTTTCTACCTGGCTGTGACTTCGATCATTTTTTTTACGTGGCCAGCCCATGGTGATGAAGCGCCCATCATTGATTATCGTGACCGTTTTCATCCCGTAGCGAGCAAGGGCGGCATGGTGGTTTCTCAGGAACGATTAGCGAGTCAGGTGGGTGCCGGCATATTAGCTGCTGGTGGTAATGCCATAGACGCAGCGGTTGCCACCGGCTTCGCTCTGGCGGTGACCTTACCCCAGGCCGGCAATCTTGGCGGTGGCGGTTTTATGCTGATCTACCTGGCTGAAGAGGACAGTACCCTGGCTGTCGATTACCGGGAGATGGCGCCAGCGGCAGCGAAAGGCGATTTGTTTCTCGATGAGCAAGGCAAGGTGGATCAAAACAAGGCCCGATTTAGTCATCTCTCTGCAGGCGTGCCCGGCACCGTCGCTGGTTTGATCCATGCACAGGATAAATATGGTTCATTGCCATTGGCAGAGGTGATGGCGCCTGCCATCAGGCTTGCGACTCAGGGGATCAGGGTGAGTGAAACCCTGGCTTTTTCTCTCGATCGAGCCGGGCGACGTTTGGCTAAGTGGCCGAGTTCAAAAAAATATTTTTTCAGGCCCGATGGTAGTGCTTTACAAAGCGGTGATCTGTGGCAGCAAATGGATTTGGCAAAAACCCTGCAAGCGATATCGTCCGAGGGACGAAAGGCGTTTTATCAAGGAGAAATAGCAGAGCTTATTGCTGCGGATATGGAAAAAAATCAGGGTTTAGTGACTCGCCAGGATTTAGCTAATTATCGAGTCGTTGAGCGGCAGGCGGTGCAGGGCAGCTACCGAGGCTTTGATATAGCGACCATGCCGCCGCCGTCATCCGGTGGCGTGCATCTGATACAAATGTTGAACATTCTTGAAGGTTGGCCGCTAACTGAATTAGGCCATAACAGTGCTGCTTATCTTCACCGGCTTATTGAAAGTATGCGCAGGGCTTATGCCGATCGTAGTGAGTATCTCGGTGACCCGGACTTCCACCCGGTGCCGGTAACGCAATTAATAGATAAAGCCTACGCTCAAAGA
>CALLDA010000034.1 GCA_937998635.1 uncultured Pseudomonadales bacterium | reverse complement strand
GCCTACATCATCTGACACGACGTTTGTGGAGTTGGCGTGATGAATACGGCGGCGATGCCGTGTGGTCGATCAGGCTGGGTGAAGAGGTTTTGCAGTGGGGTGCCGAAGGCCTGTGGCCAAGCATTACCGCAGTGAGTGATCCACGCTAGAGCTCATCACTCATCACTGATTTAAGTAAAACTGCATTAACAAAAGCACCGATATTTTTAATAAAGAGGTTAAACAATGGATTTTTCATTAAGTAGCGAACAACAGGCCATCGTCGATAGCATTAGGGCGTTGATGGAGACCTTTGGCGACGAGTTCTGGCTGGAGCGAGATAAAACCGGTGTATTTCCGGAGGAGTTTTACCAGGCTATGGCCAAAGGCGGCTGGTTGGGTATTACCATGCCCGAAGAATATGGTGGTTCCAATCTCGGCGTGATGGAAGCCATGTTGATGATGATGACCGTGGCCGAAGGCGGTGGTTTGTCTGCGGCCTCAGCAGTACATATCAATATTTTTGGCCCGCATCCCATTGTTAAATTTGGTACCGATGAACAGAAGCGTCGTTGGTTGCCACCGCTGATCGCCGGTGAGCAAAAAACCTGTTTTGGCGTTACCGAAGCTAACGCGGGTCTTGATACCAGTCGAATTGAAACCTTCGCCAAACGAGAAGGCGACAAATATATTATCAATGGTCAGAAAATCTGGACCACTACGGCGCAGCAGGCCCACAAAGTTATGTTGCTGACTCGGACAACGCCGCGCGAAGAATGCGCCAAGCCCCATGAAGGTATTACCTTATTCTATGCCGATATGGATCCCGATCATGTCGAAATCAAAGAAATCGACAAGATGGGTCGTAAGGCCGTCAACTCGAACATGACCTTCTACGATAACCTTGAAGTATCGGTCGATGACCGTATCGGTGAAGAGGGTAAAGGCTTTCAATACATTCTTCACAGTCTAAATCCAGAGCGTATTCTACTGGGTGCTGAATCTGTGGGTATGGGCCGTAGCGCGCTGGAGCGAGCCTCTCAATACGCTAAAGACCGTGTGGTGTTTGGCCGACCTATCGGCATGAATCAGTCGGTTCAACATCCCCTGGCCGAAAACTGGATCGAGCTTGAAGCAGCTTATCTGAGTCTCGCCCAGGCCGCCTGGATGTATGACCAGGGTATGCCCTGTGGTGCTCAGGCTAATGGTGCAAAATACATCGCCGCTGAAGCCGGTTTTAAAGCCTGCGAGCAAGCGGTCATGACCCACGGAGGTATGGGTTACGCCAAGGAATATCACGTTGAACGTTTAATGCGTGAGGCTATGTTGCCGCGCCTCGCGCCGGTCAGCCAGAATATGGTGTTGAACTTTATCTCAACCAATGTGCTGGGTTTGCCGCGTTCTTATTAAAGCCAATTATTAATAGCATGCTATAGGTATTGGTGGAAATTGTGGGTTGGTAATTAATTAACCGGGAAGATATTTCTAAAAAAGGCTGCACATAAGTGTGGCCTTTTTTAGGTATTTTTATTGACGTAGTTTAATATATTGTCGAATCAAGGCTTGATAAAAGGCCCTTAAGGCAGGCATTAAAAATTAATGCATCGCAGTTATGGTGCCGTCATATAAAAGTTTTATACCAACTATGAAAAGGAAAAAATAGCAAATTCTATACACTAACTGCTCGCTGATTTTGTGGAGTAAAAAATACCCAAGTCGTACCCCAATGGGCGCCAAAGGCATTAACACCGCAGCGGTGAGTAAATTGGTTTTATCGAATTGCCCAAGCCATGTGTAGGGAATAAGTTTGACAAGGTTAACGACCGCGAAAAAAATCGCGAAGGTACCCATTAACTGAGTTTTTTCCATTTTTTGTGGTAGTAGGTAAATACTCATTGGCGGGCCACCAGCATGTATGCCAAAGCTGGTAAAGCCAGCAACTGTTCCCCAAAAACTGCCGTGTAATAAGCTCGGTTGAGTTTGTTTTTCCAGGGCGGGTTGCAACCAGTAATTCAAACAAAACACCACCGAAACGATACCAATCAAAATGCGGATGGCATCGTCGGAAAGGTAGCGAAAGGTAAAGGCACCGACGAAGATGCCCATAATCGCACCGGGTAGTGTGGTACGTAAATTGGCCTTGCTCCACTTGCTGCGAAAACTCCACACGGCCACAGCGTCCATCATAATTAATAGTGGCAACATGATGGCTGCAGCCTGTACAGGAGGCATAGCCAGCGAAATGAGGGGTACTGAGATCACCGCGATACCGCCACCGAAGCCGCCTTTGGCAAGGCCAAAAATTAAAATTGCGGGTATGGCACAAAGATAAAAAAACGGATCAGTGATCATGGCAGGTTCGCGTAGCTCTTTTTATCTGGAGACCCGGAAATGAAGGGCTGGGTTTGTTTTACACAGGAATATGCTACCGGCAAAATAAACAACGGGAAGTTTGCAGTCTATCTGGATTGCAAACTTCCCGTTGTTTGGATCAGCTATCCTGGGGTTAGATACGTGGAACTTAGCCCACGGTATTTCTCGGTACGTCCCTGAATGGCCGGTCTACATCCGTGCGGGGTTCTTTGGGCATACCAAGACCGCGTTCGGAAATAATATTGCGCTGAATTTCATCGGTGCCACCTGCGATGGATTCGGCGGGCACAGATACCAGGATTTCGCTGATGAGTCCGTCCATAGCGCCATCCTCACTGGTCAGCATGGCGTCCGCTCCGGCGATGAGGGTGTGGGCCTGTGCGGCTAGTCTTGCGACCTGACTGCCAGCGAGTTTACCTAAGGAACCCTCTGGCCCTGGTTGTCGGCCTAAGGCATGAGCAGCCTTGACGCGTCGCCCAGTCCATTCCGCTGCTTTGGCCATAATCAATACTTTAGCGATGGCCTGACGGACAGTAGGGTCATCATATTTGCCGGTGGCTTTTGCCCGTTCAATGAGTAGATCAACACGACCAGCCCGTTGTGGATACCATTTGTAGGGCTCCATCACAGTGGCTATTTCAGCTTTTTGCTCGTCATAAACCCGGCCCGTACCTTTGTCACCCCTACCCCAGGAGCGGATACCATCGGCAAGGCGGCGTTCATGGGCGAGAGTGGTCATTGCCACCTTCCAGCCATTGCCTTCTTTGCTGACCATAAACTCTGGCGCGATTTTGGCGTCGGTAAAAAAGATCTCATTGAACGAGGCATGACCATTCATTTGTCGTAGTGGCCGCACTTCGACCCCAGGCTGATCCATATCAATCAGGAAATAAGTCATGCCCTGATGTTTGGGTACATCCCAATTACTTCGTGCCAATACCATGCCGTATTTGGCGTGGTGGGCACTGGTAGTCCAGACTTTCTGGCCGTTGAGGATCCAGTTTTCACCATCGAAATCGGCGCGGGTAGTGAGGCCAGCCAAGTCGGAACCGCTACCCGGTTCGCTGAATAACTGACACCAGGTATCCTCACCGGTGAGTAGTTGATAGAGGAATTTTTCTTTGTGCATATCCGTGCCGTGCTCAAGGATGGTTGCTGCGGCGAGCATTCTGACACCGGTTTTAGCGACGCTAACGGCACCCATTTTTCGGAGTTCGTCATCGACGGCATCACCGAGTCCGATGGTCAGCCCGCGGCCATGCCACTCTTTTGGCCAGGCCGGGACACCCCAGCCGGAGTCTATAAGCTTTTTGCGCCACTCGAGCAAACTTAAATTTGGATCCCAGTTTTGTTCGAGCCAGGTGCGGACTTCGTTACGTATTTCCTGCTCGCTGGCGGCTTGTCCACCTGCTGATGTATTTGTGTCAGTCATAATTAATTCTCCCAGCGCAGTACGAGTTGGTCGCGGTGATAATTGGGGTCACCCAGAAAAACCTCCGAACTTTTCGCACGCTTAAAATAAAGGTGGGTATCATTTTCCCAGGTAAAGCCGATACCGCCGTGGATTTGTATACATTCCTGGGCGGCTTTCATATAAGTGTCAGAGGCGCAGGCCTTGGCTAGCGAGGCCGCAGCAGGGAAGTCGGGTGCTTGCTCTGCTGCCGCAGCGGCTGCGTAATAGGCTGCGGATTTTGCCAGTTCTACCTCAAGAAACATGTCGGCGCATTTGTGTTTGATGGCCTGAAAGGAGCCGATTAAGCGACCAAATTGCATGCGTAACTGAGCGTACTCTATCGACGATTCGAGCATTTTTTGCGCACCGCCCACTGACTCGCTGGCAAGGGCCACAGCGGCCAGGTCGAGGATATGCGGTAGCGTCGTACCCCCCGCATCCGACTCGCCGAGCAAGGTGGCGGGTGCATTGTCGAATTCGATTTGGGCGAGCTTTCGCGTTGGGTCGAGACTTTGTAATAAACGCCGTTTGACGCCCCCGCTATTGCCCGGCAAAGAGAATAGCGACAGCCCATAAACACCGGACGTGCCGGGTGTGCGCGCAACTGCTATCAACAGGTCGGCAACATGGCCATCAACCACAAAACTTTTCGCGCCGTTAAGGACATAGCCATCATCGGTCGGAGTTGCGGTAAGCGCTGTGCTTGCTGGATCCCAGTGGCCACTGGATTCGTTATAGGCCAGTGCGGCCAGAGTGTCGCCCGATGCGATGTCTGGCAGCAGCGTCAGTTTTTGCTCCTCCGTGCCCGCGCTCATAATGGCCGTGGCGGCTAAAGCGGTGGCTGAAAAGAAGGGTGCGCAGAGCAGGGCACGGCCCATCTCTTCCATCACTATGCACAACTCAATAAAGCCGAAACCCTGACCGCCGTAAGCTTCGGGTATGTGAATGCCCGGTAAGCCCAGCTCCTGGCTTAACTGCTTCCAGACCGTTTTGTCATAGCCCTGGTCTGTGGCCATCAGCTCTCGGACTTCCGTAGTGGGCGATTTGTCATCCATAAAGCGCCGCACAATCAGGCGGAATTCTTCCTGTTCATCAGAAAAAGTGTATTGCATAAATTAGTCCTCTAATTGGCAGGAGGACGTGACACCGTTACTGTTTGGCCCCGCGCCTGCCTTCTTTAATGTGTTTGTTTTATATTGGTTTTATATCTGTTTTGTATTTGTCTTAAAAATCGTCAGCTGTTCAGTTTATCCTGGCGAGCATCGTACGCTGGGCAGGGGTTTCTTTTGTTAGGGAACTTATTCTACGGCGCCAGCTACTGCCACCTTGCTCATCAGTGAGTCGATTTCGGACTCACTGTAACCCGTGTCTAATAGCACCTGTAGAGTGTCTGAACCCATCACCGGTGTTGGTCCCTGAATCTCCTGCACGGTGCGGTTAAAGCGTGGCGCAGGTGTCGGCTGCATCCAGCCATCCAGCTCAACAAAGGCATTACGTTCGACGTTGTGGGGGTGATAGGGCGCTTCACCCATACCCAGCACTGGGGCAAAACAAATATCGCTTTGCTGCATGATTTCGCACCACTCATCGCGAGTTTTGGTGAGAAAACGTTCGGTCATCAGTTCTTTGCTGCGCGGCCATTGATCCTTATTAAACTGTTCTTTGAAGACAGGATCTTCAGCATCGAAGCCACCCAGCTCCATAAGTTCAGCATAGAATTGCGGCTCGATAGAACCCAGAGAAATATATTTACCATCGGAGCATTCATAGGTTTCATAGAAAGGCGCACCGCCATCGGCAAAGTTATTGCCCCGTTCATCATCCCACATGCCCTGAGCGCGAAAGCCGTAGATGGCGGCTGTCAGTACCGCAGCGCCATCGACCATGGCCGCATCGACCACCTGGCCTTTGCCGGATTTCATCGCCTCAATAATGCCGCACAGCACGCCGCCAAATAAAAACATGCCGCCGCCACCAAAATCACCCACCAGATTCAGAGGTGGTGTCGGTTTACCGCCTTTGGGGCCGATAGCGCTCAGCGAACCTGCCAGAGCAATATAGTTAATATCGTGGCCAGCGATATTGGAGATTGGGCCTTCCTGCCCCCAGCCGGTCATGCGGCCATAAACAATTTTTGGGCAGCGGGCCAGGACGTCTTCCGGGCCAAGGCCCATGCGTTCAGTGACGCCGGGGCGAAAGCCTTCGATCAGAGCATCTGCAGTTTCCAGCAAGCGATAAATCACCTCGACGCCCTCTGGATCTTTCAGGTTGACACGGATAGATTTGCGCCCGCGCCCTAATACATCGTAGGGACGCTCTACCTGAATGCCGCCAATGGCACCGACTGCGCGATCCACCCGGATCACTTCAGCGCCCATATCCGAGAGCATCATGCCACATAAAGGCACCGGACCAATGCCGGCCAGCTCGATGATTTTTACACCTTGTAATGGACCCATTAAATTCACTCCTGTTATTTTGGTTGCCCTAAGCATGGCATGACGGAGCGCATTTGTCAGGATGTTATGTGTGGCTTGTTTATCTACCGGCTCCCTAACATAAGGGTTTGCGGTGATTCATCGACGCGGGTTAGGATGGCGAAAACCAGACAAAATAACTTAGTTAATCTGATCAGGAGAAGAGCATCATGGCAAACAGTGAAATCGAAGCAATTGTTGAACAACTACGCGCTAACCCCCTGGGTGGTAGCCTCGAAGAAATGCGTGCCCAGTTTGATGATGGGGGCGCTGAACCCGCCGCTGACATCGAAATAAAACCGGTCACCGCTAATGGCGTTCCCTGTGAATTGCACATGCCGCCGGGTGCTGACTCAGATCGCGTCATTATGTATGTCCATGGCGGTGGCTATGTGATTGGTTCCTTAAAAAGCCATCGCGCCACTGTGGCCGAGCTGGCCCGTGCTGCGGGCTGCCGCGCTCTGGCAGTCGATTATCGTCTGGCGCCGGAAAATCCTTATCCTGCAGCGGTCGACGATTCTGTTGCGGCCTACAACTGGTTACGTTCCAGCGGCTATGAACCCAGCAAGATCGTGATTGCCGGTGACTCAGCCGGTGGCGGCTTGACTGCCGGTACTTTGGTGGCCATCCGTGACGCCGGTTTGCCATTGCCTGCTGCGGGTGTCTGCATATCGCCCTGGGTGGAC
>CALLDA010000033.1 GCA_937998635.1 uncultured Pseudomonadales bacterium | reverse complement strand
CCGCCGCCATGGGGAATACAGAATGTTTTGTGCAAATTAATATGGGAAACATCGCCGCCGAACTTGCCGGGTTCTGCCAGGCCAACCATGGCATTGAGGTTAGCACCGTCGATATAAACCTGACCGCCATGGTCGTGAATAAGCTGACAGACATCGACAATCCCGCTTTCGAAAACGCCATGGGTAGAGGGGTAGGTGACCATCAGCGCGGCCAACTTGTCGCCACACTGATTGGCTTTTGTGCTTAGGTCATCAATATCAATATCGCCCTGATCATTGCATTTAACTACGACTACTTTCATGCCCACCATCTGCGCACTGGCTGGATTGGTGCCATGGGCAGAGGCGGGGATCAGGCAAATATCCCGCTGAGTTTCGCCTCGAGATTGATGGTATTTTTTTATGGCGATCAAGCCCGCGTATTCTCCCTGGGAGCCAGCATTGGGCTGGAGAGAGACCGCGTCGTAGCCGGTGCATTGGACGAGCATATCTTCCAGCTCATTAAATAATTGCTGATAACCTAGAGTTTGAGAGGCTGGCGCGAAGGGGTGGATATTGGCGAATTCCGGCCAGCTAATGGGCATCATTTCCGTCGTGGCATTGAGCTTCATGGTGCAGGAGCCAAGGGGAATCATGCTGTTGGCGAGGCTAATGTCGCGGTTTTCGAGGCGTTTCAAATAGCGCAGCAACTCGCTTTCGCTGTGATAAAGATTGAAGACCGGATGGCTAAGAATCTCGTCTTCCCGCAATAAATGTGTGGGTAGACCGAGCAAGGTTTTGGGTAAGGAAGCGGGCAATCCTGTAGCAACTTGAGGTTTTTCGACACAGGAGCTAAATATAGTCAGGAGTTGTTCAATCAGTGCCTGATCGCTGGTTTCATCCAGGCTGATGGCAATGGCGTCGCCACCGGAGTCATTAATAGCGCGTAAGTTGATACCCTGCTGATCTGCGCAATTGAGTAGTTCGTGTTGCTGGGTCGGTGTTTCTATGGTCAGGGTATCGAACCAGCTCTCGTAGCGGAGTACGTAGCCATAGCTTCGTAAGCCAGCGGCCAGATGGTTAGTCAGTTCATGAATGCGCCCGGCGATAGTTTTGAGTCCCTGGGGGCCGTGATACATCGCATAGAAGGCGCTCATCAGCGCCAGTAATACCTGGGCGGTGCAGATATTTGAGTTGGCCTTCTCCCGGCGGATATGCTGCTCTCGGGTTTGCATGGCCATGCGCAGGGCCGGTTTACCTCTCTGGTCTATCGAGACGCCAATGATTCGCCCTGGTGCTGAACGCTTGTAATCTTCCCTAAACGCAAAGAAACCGGCATGGGGACCACCGAAACCCATGGGTATACCAAAACGTTGGTTAGTGCCGACAACAATATCGGCACCCATGCTACCCGGTGATTTGACCAGCACCATACTCATCAAATCAGCGGCGACAATGGCTAGCGCTCCGCGTTGGTGGATGGTCTCGATAGTGGCTGTCAAATCCCGTACCTGCCCGTCACGGCAGGGGTTTTGCAATAAAACAGCGAAATAATCCTGGTCTGTCAAGTTGGAGTTCACTGTTCTTGCTTTACCAGGGACGGCATCGCCAATGACTATGTCGAAACCAAAATGCTCAGCACGGGTCTGGACGACAGCAATGGTTTGCGGATGGCAGTGACTATCCACAAAAAATGTCGAACTGTTATTTTTTCGGAGTTGTCGCTTCGCCATGGCCATGGCTTCGGCGGCAGCGGTGGCTTCATCGAGCATCGAGGCGTTGGCCATCTCCATACCGCTTAAATCCATGATCATCTGTTGATAATTCAGTAAACCTTCGAGGCGGCCCTGTGCGATCTCAGGCTGGTAGGGGGTGTAAGCGGTATACCAGGCGGGGTTTTCGAGCACGTTGCGCTGGATAACGGGGGGAGTGATAGTGTCGTAATAGCCCAGTCCGATCAGCGATTTATGCACAATGTTCTTTTCAGCCAAAATCTTAAGTTGGCTTAGAGCTTGTTGTTCAGATAGTGCCTCAGGGAGAAATAATGGCTTTGATTTTAGGATTGAGCGGGGTACAGCTGTGTCGCTTAATTGATCGAGCGAACTCATTTGTAGTTCGGAGAGCATTGCCTGGAGCTGGGTTATGGTAGGGCCAATATGGCGGCTTGCAAATACATCTGGCCTGAAATCAGTGGGGCCGATATCGCTAGGGTTATTGTTGCCAGTCATACAACGCTCTTATTTAAGAATGTGATCGTGGCCAGCGGCCCTGGGGAACGCTTATTCACGCTAAGGTGAAATTCGGGGTGGGAACCTGGTTAATGGTAGCAATCTTTGCTTATTATCGGCAAATTCGGGCACCGGTGAAACTGTCGGTAATCCGGCATTTCACAAACGAGATTCGAGCAATATATGGTCTATCTGGTCATGGTTACCACACGTCGGGCAATTTACTGCTTCGATCTGAAAGCGCTCTACCTTTTGGTAGGATAAGCGATTCACTTAAACGTATGGTACTCAGATGAAGTTATTGCTTGGTCGCTATATTCTGCATTAGCCATTTAAGGGTATAAGCTTTGAATAAAGTAACCTACGGCGGGAGCGTGAATACCGCCAATGAAACCCTGGGCTATAGAGGTGTGATCTTCTGGAGTAGTTTGAAGAGTTAAGCAGTCCGTGGTTTTTGTATTCAAATTGTGACTATGTGTGCTATTTTATAAATCAAGTAAGTTGTGGTAACTGAACAAGCAGCAGATTGTTATGGACGATTATTCTGGCGACGCCAAAAAAACCTATTCAAAAGAAAACCTGGTGAAAGTGGCTGCCTCGCAGTTGCAGGTGGGTATGTATGTGGTCGAGCTGGATCGGCCATGGCTTGAAACGCCTTTCCTGACACAAGGTTTTGATATTCGCCATCGTAGCGAGGTGGCTAAAGTAGCGCAGTATTGTGACCACGTATTTGTGCTTCGGCAGGGTGTGCCTCGAAAAAAGCATGAGCCAAAGAAGTTTCCTACGGCTGGCCCGAAACGGCCCCAGGGCCCAAATAAAGGAACCTTAGTCGCTAATCTGAAGCCAAGAAGACATAAAAAGCGACCTTTGGCGCGTTCGCGGCCAGCCTATGATAATGTCAGACCCGTGCAAGAAGAACATCCTGTTGCGCGGGCTGCCTATGCCAAAGGTAAATCTGCGGTTAAGCAATTGCTGCATTCCGCGCAAATCGGGCAGATGCTTGACACCGACGTGGCGGAAGAAGTGGTTGCAGAATGCGTCGAAAGTATAGTGAGTAATGCTGATGCGATGATTTGGATGAGTAAGATCAAGCATGAGCACGAATATACGGCGGAGCATTCTTTAAATGTTTGTATACTCGCTATTGCCTTTGGCAGGCACCTGAACTTTGAGGAAGATGAACTAAAAAAATTAGGCCTCTGCGGTTTGTTACACGACGTCGGTAAAATGAAAATCCCAGCCGAGATTCTAGATAAACCTGGGGATTTGACCGAGGACGAATTCCGCGTCATGCAGGATCATACGGTCGCCGGGCATAAACTGTTATCCGAGGAGGAGGGTGTGTTGCCCGTGGCCGTTGATGTGGTGCTTAACCATCATGAGCGTCCAGACGGCAGTGGTTATCCGAGGGGTTTGTCGGAGGGTGAAATTTCAGAATATGCAAAAATTATTTCTGTTGTTGATGCCTATGATGCCATGACCAGTGACCGCTGCTATTCTCGGGCGAAGTCTCCTGTCGATGCGCAAAAGGTTTTGTACGAAAATCGCGGTAAGCAATTTGATGACGAGTGCGCCTTACAATTTATGCAGGCAATAGGGCCTTATCCGCCTGGTACATGGGTTGAACTGCATAATGGGATGGTGGGAATAGTCTTAGCAGGGCGAAGAAAATTCCGTCATTTGCCCAGTGTGATTTTGGTGCTGGACAAAGACAGACAGCGCGTGGAACAAAAAACGGTTGATTTGCACCTTACTGATAAAGGCGGCCTTGATCGGGGGTTTTTGATCAAAAAGACCCTTAAGGACGGCACTCATGACTTGCGTCTTGAGGATTTTAGACTGGAAGTGGAAGCTGCGAGTTAAGGTTTATCCTGTAGTCCTTATATTGAGAGCTTTATATTGAGTGCTTTCGTCGGAAGCTCTCAATATACTTGCTCCCTGTGAGTCAGGTGTCGATACCCATATCGCCTTCATCACCATAGCTAATGCTGACAATGTGCCGAACGTGGGTTTTTTCCTTGTGTCTAAATTCAAGAGTGTCGTCACAGGTTTTCCCCAGCAGGGCTCTAGCCATGGGTGAGTCGATGCTGATATATCCCAGGGGGGGATTAATTTCGTCACTACCGACAATTCGATAGCGATTTTCCTGACCGTCATTATCCACCATGGTTACCCAGGCACCGAAGTAAACCCGATTTTGATCCGTCGGTACTTGGTCAACAACGGTGATGCTTTCCAGGCGCTTTGAAAGATAACGCACCCGACCGTCGATTTCGCGCAAGCGGCGTTTGCCGTAAATATAATCACCATTCTCAGACCGATCACCATTCTTGGCGGCTTCGTTGACCGCAGCTGTGACGATGGGTCGTTCAACCTTCCAGAGTTGCTGCAATTCATCCCGAAGTTTTGTTGCGCCCTGCGCAGTAATATAGGGACTGCTGGGTGTTCGGGGTGGTCGATAGCGTGACATGCGGCGCGATACCTTTGAGTTAAGCCTCGATTGGGGGTAACTAGAAGCCAAAAACCTTACTGTAAAACTGGAGTTCCTGATCTAGGGCGTGAGCGATATTCTCGGCTTTGCGAAAGCCATGACCTTCTCCGCTAAAGGTAATGTAGTCGCTTGATAGCCCTTGTTTCGCAAGTGCTAAGACCATGGCTTCAGCCTGATCGGGGGGAACCACTTTATCGTCTAAACCCTGAAAAAATATAACCGGGCAAGCCAGTTTTTCAATGTGATTAACAGGTGATCGTGCCTGGTAAAGTTCTATTTCTGCGGGGTAAGCACCGACCAGTCGCTCAAGGTACTGTGATTCAAATTTGTGGGTGTCTCTGGCTAATGTCTCCAGATCGCCAATGCCGTAATAGCTGGCCCCGGCGGTAAACAGATCATGGAAGGTTAATGCCGCGAGCACAGTATAGCCGCCTGCGCTACTTCCTCGAATAGCCAGCTTGTCAGGAGCAGCCAAACCTCGTTCTACAAGATATTTGGCGCCCGCGATGACATCATCGACGTCACTCACTCCCCACTTGCCATCGAGTAATTCTCGGTAATGTCGGCCATAGCCGGTACTGCCACGATAATTAATGTCGAGCACGGCAAAGCCGCGACTGGTCCAGAATTGAATTTTTAGATTAAGCGCAGCGCTGGTCGCACCTGTTGGCCCTCCATGACAGATAACAATAAGCGGCGGCTTGTCATCTTGTGCTGCCTGGTATGTGAGATTGTGGGGTGAATAGTAAAAAGCGTGGGCCTGATCGCCGTGACTGCTGGTAAACGACAGGGCTTGCGCCCGGCTGAACAGGTTTTTGTCTAATGGAGGAGGAGTGGCGGTATCCATTTTTGGCAATTCATTGATGACCTGACACTGACCTGTATCGATCGACAGTTGGATTAACTGATTGCCGGCATCAGAGCTGGCAGCGACAAACCAGGCGAGACCATTTCTACCGATCATTGCTGATACCTGGGTAAATGAGCTTTCGACAGGTGTTAATTCACGCTTATCGACATCGACTAGGCCAATATGCCATAAGCCATTTTGTGTATAACAAGCGGCAATTTTTGTGCTGCCGGGATTGTTGCTATCAACTTTGTTATCAACAAAGGCATAGCTAGACATACCCAATGTCCATAGTGGAGTGGCAAACTCGGCCTCCATGGGGCAGACGGGGATGATCCCACCACTGCTTTCCGATGCGTCCTCCTGCCTGGTTTCATAGCGGTAAAGGTTCCACCACTGGGAGCGATCAGAGATAAAATACAACTGTCCGGTGGGCGACCACTGGGGTTGAAAGATGGCCTCTGTAGGGCTGCCAGCAATGTGCTTTTGCTGCGCTACCGCGCCGTATTCATCGAGGTTGCCCAGCCACAGCTCGGTGCCATACCAGGGCATTGAGGGATGATCCCAGCTCAGCCAACACAGCTGTTCATGTTCTGGGTTTGTATGGGAATTGAGGTGGGGCTTGATTCGGGGAGTGCTTAAAGGCTTAACCCGCGGATAGGCATAAAAATCTGCGCCGCTGACCAGTTCTGTCACCTCATGAGGTGCGCTAAGAGACACCCCGGCGATAAAGTTTTTAGCTTCCCTGGTTTGTTCTTGATTACTTTCCTCCCGGCTATGTTGCTCAAAATGCTGTTCACAGACACAAAGCAAACGATGATGGTTTTGGTCGTAACTGAGGTCGGCAAATCGATAGCCGCTATCCGCGGGTGTGATTGCCAGAGGTTCGCACTGGTCATTATTGTCGGCTCCGCTAAGCTCGAATCGATAGATCCTCTGATCATCCTGCGCGACGAAGTAAAGAATGTCGTCAATAACGATGTAGCAGGCACCGCCGTATTCATGGACACGACTCCGAGCACTATAGGGCCTGGGTAGCACATCTTGTTGAGAGCCGTCATTATTTCGGCAGACGATAGCATTACGCCCCGCTTCGTCAGGTCGGCTTTCAAGCCAGTAGATTTTTTTGTTATCGCTATCTTCGCTACTTTCCTGACCCTGACCCTGACCCTGACCCTGATCAAGACTGGGTAGATCAATGGTCGGCGTTGTACTGGCGACCATCTGGGCAGTGATCGGTGAGGGCCATAAGCCGTAGGGGGCGATTTTTTTCATAGTGAGTTGTTGAGA
>CALLDA010000032.1 GCA_937998635.1 uncultured Pseudomonadales bacterium | reverse complement strand
CCCTTGATAAAAACAACGTCACGTGCTCTGGAGATAGTCGTGAAACAGGCACTCCGGATCGTATGAGGCACGCAACGCACGCAAACGCGTCCATGTTTCCGGTGTATAGCATTGCTGCGCAACATCAGCCTCCTTAGTAAGATCTGTTTCGCCGACATACCGCCCGATTTTGTGCGTATCAAGTAGCGAAGTCGCCGCAGCATGCCACGAACGGTTTGATTCGTCCTCTGCGGCGTCGGCCCATACGGTGTTGTTATAGACAAGATACCGTCCTAGCCATGAGTAAGATGTGGTATTCGAATTTGAAGGTAGGTGGAGACAAATGACGAGGAGATGGGATTTTCGAGACGGTGCGCTCGCGTAATGTTTTGGGCTTTTTGCCAGCATGGTACCGAGCGGGGCGTTCGACCAAATATTGTCGATCAAAGCACGATGGCCTCCAGGTAGGGTTGATCCAAGTGCGCCTAAAAATGACGTGAGATCAGTTGGCTGATTTACCAACGCCGATACGGCACTACCCACTCGTGGATCAGTATTAAGCGGTTTCAACGCGGCCTCGGCGTCCGCCACCGAATCAGCATAGGCGATCGCGGAGACCACTGCGACGGTGTCACTGCTCGTAGCCAGTTCTGGCGGCGGTGCGCCAATCGTAAGGAATAAGCAAACGTCCGGTGACATAGAGGTCGAGAGACTTTCTACCAGTTCGGTCGCGACTTCGGTTGCTGCTCCCGGGAATACGTAGTTGCTCATCGTCACAGAACTCGGTAACCGATGAAGTTTCAGGCGATAACGCGTAGCTACGGCAAAGAATCCTGGCCCGGCGCCACGAGCAGCCCAGAATAGGTCTGGGTGAGATTCGCTGCTGACTGTGAGTTGGCGCCCATCGGCAAGTACGAGATCGATGGAGATTACGTTACTGGCAGCGTTTCCTAATCGATTGTAATTGAGGCCGTTACCACCATTGAGCAAAAAACCGCTCAATGGGACAGTCGGACAGTGCGCAACGGGAAACATGAGGCTGTGTTCAGCAGCAGCAGCGATCAATTCAACACCACGTACTGCTGGTTCGATAGTCGCCGTGCCGGTGGCTGAGTCGATTGTGAGTGACCGCATCTGCGACAAATCGAGGAGAACCCCGCCGTGCCGCAAAGCCGACGCACACCAACTGTGTCCGCCACCCCGTACTGCGACTCGGCGCTGGTGTTGGCGGGCAAACTTAAGGGTAGCAACCACATCCCCTTGTGATTTCGCCATGACAATAACGTCGGGTCGCCTTTCAGGAATCAAGCGGTTCCAGCTAATGCCACGCATCGATTCGTATCGGTCGTTCTCAGGCAACAGCAGGTCGCCTTCCAAGCTGTCATTCAGTGTCGTTAACGAATGAGTCGTCTTCGCCGCTTCTCCTGTGCTGGATTCTCTGGCCCAGGTTACAGCCGTGTGTGTGATTAGAGCGGCGCTCGCTACTAAGTATCCGAGAAACTCTCGTCGCGGCTCTGAAACGGTATCTCGATCATTGTGCATTTAGATGTACCTCGTATCCATTTTGACCTGGGCTCCGGCGAATTATCGCCCAATGCAGGGAAGCAGTGCAGAAAGCAGGGTAAAGTCTTGCATTACTATATTTTCATCCTGGCAAACTTATTGCTCAAACTAGCTGCCCCTTGCTCCCTCATCGTCTGCAACAGATTCAGCGGTATAATGTCGATTCGAGCGCCGATCTAATAAGTTATCGACAGTAGTATTAACCGTATCCACACTCGCAGCAGCCAATGCCAGCTCTTCCCTTTCATGGAGACCAAAGCGCCGTCTGATAAGTACCAGAGATATCAGCCATTATCTTTGGGTCTCCTATATAAACTGCTAACGACAGTGCACCAATCACTTATCCCAGGCCAATGGCACCTTTTTCACCCAGCTCGCTAATAGCCTTATCGTCATAACCCAGGTCACGGAGGATTTCTTGACTGTTGGCTCCAAGTTCCGGGCCTAGCCTGGCAGGTATTTTCGGCGAACCTTGCACCCAGAAGGGGCTGTTGATTTGCTGACCCCGGCCGGAGTTGTGACCTTCGACATCAATTATCATGTCGTTTAACAATGCCTGGGGATCATCGATCACATCTTCAAAAGTGGCCACCGCACTAAACGTGATGGAATGATCCCTCAGTCGCTGTCGCCACTCATCACAGTCCCGTGTAGCAAATATTTCTTTCAGAATAGGCCCTAGCTCTCTGCCATGCTTATGGCGATCTTTGGTTTTTGCAAACCGGGGGTCTTCGGCGAGATCCGGACGTTCTATGGCCTTAACAAACTTCGGCCAGTTTTTATCTTCCTGTAAAACAATAATAGATAACCAGCGTTCGTCTTTGGTTTGATAATGATTGACCAGGGCATTTCCCGGAGCTGCGGGTCGCATGCGTTTAGCCGGTGGAGCACCCGCCAGTACCCCGGACAAATTACTGGAGCCGGCCCACAGGCCATTGGCCATCAAACTACTATATACCTTGGCACCTTTACCGGTACGCTCACGCTGAAAAAGCCCGGTGACGATGGCTGCGTACAAGGTCATGGCACTGGGATGATCACCCATAGCCAATGCAGGCAGTGTCGGATCACTATCTTCAGTACGGACAATATCCATCAGCCCGGTGCGCGCCCAGTAGGCGTTGCCGTCGAAGCCTGGGGTGTTGGCATCATCGCCTTTCTCACCGTAGCCAGTAATTTGTGCATAAATGAGTTGGTCATTACCTGGGGCTAGATCTTCGTGGCGAATTTTTAATTTTTCGAGCACTTTAGGAGGAAAATTGGTAATGAGCACATCGGCGTCACTGACCAGTTTTTTGAGCACTTCATAGCCTTCTTCTGACTTTAGATCCAGGGCGATACTGCGCTTATTACGGTTATCCTGTTGCCAGGCATAGGGGAAATCCAGGGGCATAAAGGGGGGCCCCTTATGAGCGTGGCGAAGTGGATCGCCCATGCCGGGTGTCTCCACCTTAATCACATCAGCACCGAAATCAGCCATGATGGCACCGCAGCCGGGGCCAAAAATAAAGGTCGAAACTTCTATCACTTTAATGCCTGTGAGAATAGATTGGGCTTGTGTCATAACATTTATCTCCGTCTCAAAAAATTGTTCTATCTTTTTGTTGTTAGATTTAATTTATCTGTCAGGTTTTATGTAAGCTATTTATTTGTTTTCCTGTCCTTTGAAATACATAGCCTTATGAAATGCATGTCCTCCTAGAATGCATGCCCTCGTGAACTTTATGTCCTGGTGAAATTCACATTTAATT
>CALLDA010000031.1 GCA_937998635.1 uncultured Pseudomonadales bacterium | reverse complement strand
CCAGCCAGTTCGATGACTTTATATCCAGTTAGCGGGCCACTCATATGCTTATCTCCTCTATGCCGGGCAAGCTGTGCCCAGCGGCTTGTGTAGTTGATGTGAAATTTTTCCGGGCGGCTACGTTAGCAAGTAATACGGGGTTGACGCAATCGCTTCAAAGAGTGACTTCCAGGAGACATGATGCGGCGCCCACAAGGGCTTGTCTCGGTCGAGGTACGATGGACGATCCAGATAAGCAGTGCGAGGTCTTTATTGGCCGCGACATTTACTGGCTCAAGGGTTAAAGTAACGCCAAATTTTTTCGAGTGTTTTTGTGGTGTATTAAGAGGAGAAAAGCATGAACTTTGAGTATTCAGACAAGGTGCGCGAACTACAGCTACGGGTCCAGGATTTTATGGATCGCGTCGTCTATCCCAATGAAGCAAGATATTATCAGGAGCTTGAAGACGGTGGTCGCTGGTGCGTACCACCGGTCATGGAAGAGATGAAAGCCGAGGCCAGGCAAGCCGGTCTGTGGAATTTGTTTCTGCCTGAGAGTGAACGTGGCGCAGGCTTAACCAATCTCGAATACGCGCCGCTGTGCGAGATTATGGGCAAATGTAAATTTGCCCCCGAGGTCTTTAACTGCTCCGCGCCCGATACCGGCAATATGGAAACTATCGAGCGTTACGGCACTGAAGAACACAAAGAAAAATGGCTTCAGCCACTGCTTGAAGGCGAAATTCGCTCTGCTTTTTGTATGACCGAACCAGCCGTTGCCTCCTCGGACGCAACCAATATTGAAACCAGTATCAAGCGTGATGGCGATGAATACGTTATTAACGGCCGCAAATGGTTCTCCTCTGGTGTCCATGAGCCTAACTGCAAAATCTGGATCGTGATGGGTAAAACAGATCCCGATGCCGCGAAGCATGTTCAGCAATCGATGATTCTTGTTGAGCCAAATACGCCCGGGGTAACGGTGGAACGCTGGGTGCCGGTGTTTGGCTATGATGATGCGCCCCATGGCCATGCCCAAGTGCTATTTGAAGATGTTCGGGTGCCTGTGTCCAATATCCTTCTGGGTGAGGGTCGTGGCTTTGAGATCGCCCAGGGTCGTCTCGGACCAGGCCGTATTCATCACTGCATGCGCGTTATCGGCGTCGCTGAGCGGGCTTTGGAGTTGATGTGTACTAGAGCCATGAACCGGGTTGCCTTTGGTAAGAAAATCTCCGAGCAAAGCGTGTGGTCCGAGCGCATTGCCGATGCCCGTATCAATATTGAAATGGCTCGCTTATTAACCCTTAAAGCCGCTCATATGATGGATACCGTTGGCAATAAAGTAGCGCGGGCAGAAATCGCTATGATCAAAGTCGCAGCGCCTATTATGGCGCTGAAGATTCTTGATGACGCTATTCAAGTATACGGTGGTTGTGGAGTCACCGAAGATGTCGGTTTGGCAAAAGCCTGGGCACATACGCGTATTCTGCGTATCGCCGATGGCCCCGATGAAGTACATCGTAACCAGATCGCTCGTCTGGAGTTGAAGAAATATATGTAAGAAGATTGCCTCTGGTGGCATCTTGAATATTGAAAACCCGTGCCGAAAGGTGCGGGTTTTTTGTTTTCGGGTTAGCTAAACTGATGATCCATGGCAGGCGTGTATGCGTAGGGGACTTGACCTAAGCTAGCTATTAGAGCGAAGCTAAGCTAATAATACTGAGCAGATAAAAAAATAACACGACTCGTTATTGAGATTTTTACAGGGCCTTATTTCACAAGACCTTTTCATAAGGCTACTTAGACAGGGGAACAAAATGAAAACTGGCGCTTTTATGATGCCGAATAATCCACCGCATCGCAGTATTCTTGACGGACACAAACACAACCTCGACTACATCTGTTTTCTTGATGAGGTCGGTTACGACGAGGTCTGGATTGGTGAGCACTACACCACACCCTGGGAGCCTTGCCCCTCACCGGATCTGATCATCGCCCAGGCGATTGAGAAGACCACCAACATCAAGCTTGCCACGGGCGCTTTTCTATTGCCCTACCATCACCCAGCAGAGCTAGCTCAGCGCATCGCCTATCTAGATCACATGGCCGAAGGCCGCTTGATCGTTGGTGTTGGCGCGGGTGGCTTTCCAGGCGATTGGCAATTATTCGATGTCGATGCCATGGCCGGGGAAAATCGCGACATGATGTTCGAATCCGTCGAAATCATGATGAAACTCTGGACTGGTGATGGACCCTTTCGTCATGAAGGTAAGTATTGGACAGTGCAACGTCCTGAGACTGAAGAACCGACCCGTTTCCATCTTCGACCCTATCAACTGCCCCATCCGCCTTTGGCGGTCACCGCACTTAGCCCACAGTCTCCAGCCATGACGATGGCGGGTGAAAAGGGTTACATCCCGGTGAATTTGGGTTTAGGTAATCAATATCTAAAAGAAAACTGGGATACCTATGAACGCGCTGTTAACGAAGCGGGTCGCGAGGCTGATCGCAGTATCTGGCGTCTGGGTCGCGATATATTTATTGCCGACACCGACAAAGAAGCGAAGAAGAGGGCGTTGGAAGGTCCCATGGGCATCACCTGGCGAGATTATCTGCTGCCCTTATTTTCTAAATTCGGTCTGCTCGATATTATGAAACATAAGCCCGGTATCGCTGACTCAGATGTCACCCTCGAATACCTGGTTGATCACAACTGGTTGGTGGGAAGTCCGGACACTGTGACTCAAAAGCTCGCGGATGTGGTAGAGCATTCTGGCGGTTTTGGCTGCCTGTTGACCACGGCTTACGACCACCTGGAGCACTTTGATCACTGGCGTGAATCAAAACGGCGCTTTGTCGAAGAGGTTGCGCCTAAGTTTGACCAGGCTTAAATTTGACCAGGCCTTAAACAGATATCTACGGAGGAAATCGTTGATCAGTTTTTAGGCCTTTCCGCCGCTTCGTTTCCGCCGCTTACAGACACGTTTACCGAAGCCGCCCCCTGTTACGGCTTATGGCGGAAAGCCTTTCCTGGTGATTTTTAATCATGTTTACGCAACTAGATTATTTTTTGCCTGAAGATTTTTTACGCTTCTTATTGCCGCTTTTTTTTGCCTTTTTAATGGCCGCTTTTTTAGCAGCCTGTTTTTTAGCAGCGTTGTTCGCACGCTGTTTCTTTAATAATTTTTCAACTTGCTTGAGATGTTCGCGTGCAGCATTAGCGGCCTCCTGAGCTTGTTCTGCGCGCCTTGCGGCTTTCCCTGCCTGATCAACAGCCCGTTTCAGACGTTCTTTAGAGTTCTCAAGCAATTTTTCGAGACGTTGCATATTTTTTTTTGATGACATTGTCGGCCTCCTATGTTGATTTATGTTTTAGACAAGGTTTTCGTCGCGTTCATGGAAGCTATCTACCGGGCCGGCGATGAGTGGATCGGGCTGGCCTAAAACATCATGATCCTTGTTAGCGTAATCCACAGACGAAAGGAAATGGCGCATGCAGTTGATACGTCCCCGTTTCTTGTCGTCCGAGCGAATAACGGTCCACGGTGCATCCTTGGTATCTGTATGGAAAAACATGACTTGCTTGGCGCTACTGTAGTCATCCCAGCGGTCCAGGGATGCCATATCCACAGGGCTCAATTTCCATTGTTTGAGTGGATCGTGCTGACGAGACTTGAAGCGTCGAAATTGCTCTTCCCGACTGACAGAAAACCAGTATTTAAAGAGTATTATGCCGCTGTTAACCAGCATTCTTTCTAGCTGGGGAGCCTGGCGAAGGAATTCGAGATGCTCCTGATCGGTACAGAAGCCCA
This sequence comes from uncultured Pseudomonadales bacterium, assembly GCA_937998635.1. Lineage (GTDB taxonomy): Bacteria > Pseudomonadota > Gammaproteobacteria > Pseudomonadales > Porticoccaceae > HB2-32-21. The sequence continues at coordinate 5,937 of CALLDA010000031.1, read as the reverse complement.
TGACCTTATCTACGCCAGCCCTGTTGTACCAGGAGCGGTCAAATAGCACGATTTCGCCTTTACTTGGCAAGTGCTGGATATAGCGTTGAAAGTACCATTGGTTACGTTCCCGGGCGGTAGGTTTTTCCAGCGCGACAACCTTGGCACCACGAGGATTGAGGTGCTCTGTGAAGCGTTTGATCGTGCCGCCTTTACCCGCCGCGTCGCGGCCCTCAAAGATGATAACTATTCGCTTGTTAGTGTCTTTGACCCAGTTCTGCATTTTTAACAGTTCGATCTGTAATTCATGCTTTTGCTCCTCATATTCGAGCACGCCCATTTTCGTGGCGTAGGGGTAGGAGCCATCCGCGTTCCATTTAATTTTGCCATTCCTGGCATTGAGGTCGAAGACGATTGCTTGCTTCTTTTTTTTTGATAAAACCTGGCTTTCTGCCTGGTTTATTAACTGTTGATCGGACATAATTTTCCTTTTTGTTAATAACAAAAAAGCCCCCGACACCGTTTGGAAAAGGTGTAGCGAACGTGGTAACACACTATGGTGGGAGGCTAATGGACTAAAGTTTTAGCCATCTAAAAGATACGCCATTTAGCGTTAAATACATTGATCTGCATCAAGTTGCCGGATGCTTGGCAAACTAACGTAGTGATCGAGATTAATAGCAGGCTGTTTGGACAGAGACAGCCTGGAAAGAGGGTTAGCTATGAATGCTATCCAGCTTCGGTAAAATATTGTCTATCAATTGCTGAGTCTGCTGGAGCACTTCGGCGTCGTTGTTACCCAGCGGTCGCAGAATAAATTTGGGTATGCCCTGGTCCACGTACTGGCTGATTTGGTCGAGTAGTTCATCGGCTCCCACCGCGAGCAGATGATCAAGTTTTGAATCCGGTGCCAGCTTGCCGAATCTCGACATCTCCCGCTGGCAGACATCATCGTCTCGGGAACCAAAGTAATAGAAAAATCCCGTTCCGTAGTGGTCGTCATCAATTTTGCGGCCAGTTTCCTTTAAGGCTTCGACAATGGCTTTTTTTGCGATGCCAGCGCGTTTGGGCGATTCCAGACCTGCCTGCCAGCCGGTGCCAATTTTCGCCGTACGGGCAACGGCCGCGTCACTGCTGCCGCCGACCCAGAGGGGCAGGGGCTGTTGAACGGGCAGGGGTGAAATTACTGCATCTTTATATTGGTAGTGTTGACCATCAAAACTCACTGATTCGCCTTGCCAGAGTCGCGCAATGATCTCCAGGGCTTCATCGGTGCGTTTGCCCCGACCTTTGGTTTCGCGACCGGTGGCCTTCCATTCCGGCGCACGAGCGGTGCCGATACCAAAGGCGGGCAATAAACGACCCTTGCTGAGGTAATCTATGGTGGCACACTGTTTGGCTAGCACCAGCGGATCACGCAAAGCGGCGGAGGCTACGTTCATCCCAAATTTAATGCGTTTGGTGGCACCGGCAATGGCGGCAAGAGCGCTCATGCATTCCAGGAATGGCTCATCTGAGACCAGACGGTCGGTTTGCCATAGTGAGTCGATGCCGCCTTCTTCGCAGATTTGCACCCACTGCCAAAAATTGTCTACGTCCTGAAAGGGAAAGCGGGCCATGCCCAGTCCTACGCCAATAGCCATTATTTACCCCTTACTTTTAGTCGTTCTATCAGAGCGCAAAATGCTGAGCTGAAAAAGCTTCAAAGGTGGCAGTCATATCGTTATCGCTAGCGCCTGCCAGCGGCGAAATGATTTGCGTATCAATACCGCTGGCGATATCAGCACGCAGTCTTTCACGGCATTCTTCGGCGCTGCCGATTACAGCAATCTCATCCACCATGGCATCGCTCAATGCGCCACTGGTTTTAACTCGATCACGGGCTGCCCAGCCCTCGGTAATGGTTTGTGCGGCGTCGCTAAAGCCTGCCCAGGCGAGGAAGGCATTGTAAACCGGCGTCGCATAATAGGGCGCGAAGGCGGCCCTGAATAAATCCCGTGCCGAGGCTTTATCATCGGTGACCAACACCATGGCGCGGTTAACTATTTCCACATCGTCCCAGTCCTTACCAGCGGCCTGGGCACCGAGTTTTGCGTGTTGGATCATCTTGGGCAGTGCACGTTGTGGCCACAGGTTAAAAATCACCCCATCGCCCACCTCAGCCGACATCTCGATCATTTTTGAGCGCAGAGCGGCGATATAAATTGGCGGTGGATTATCCATGGCTGCCTGGCTGTAACCGTGACTGCGCAGACCATCGAGATCAAAATTGGTTTTTTCACCCTTCAACATCGAACGAACCATTAGGGCGGTGTTCTTGACCCGAGTCAGGGGCTTACCGAATTCCAGGCCGTGCCAGTTCTCCATCATGGTCTGGCTGGAAGAACCCAGGCCCATGACGAAACGCCCCGGCAACAACTGGCCCAAAGTGTTCGCGGTAGCCGCGAGGACTGCAGGGGTCCGGGTAAATACCGGCGTCACAGCCACGCCAATGCGAATGGTGCTGGTATAGCTGGCCAGTGCTGCGGCGGTGGTCAGCGCATCGGGGGCACCCGAATCGGCGAACCAGGCATCGGTATAACCCTGGGCTTCTGCCCACTTGACCCGCGCTATGGTGTCGCTGACCTCCGGGCCAGAGGGGAGGGTTACAGCGATTCGGGGTGTTCGATCGGTTGTTTGATTCATAAACTTTCCTGGGGCCTACCTTTCAGATTATTTGAAACTGCTCATTTGAAACGGTTTATTTCAAGTTAGGCAGGCTCACTTTCAAGTTAAACAGTCTTACTTTCAAATAAACAGTCTTACATTTTGCGGCCTTGGGGTTCAAGGGTTATGCTAGCGCGCAAATAGTCTTCAGGAATAAATGATGAGTGATAGCGCTACCGATTTGACGGCCATTCGAGCCGGACATGAGTTTGACCAAAGTGCCCTGCTAAAATTTATGGAAGCCAACGTTGAAGGTTTTAAAGGGCCTTTAAAAATTATGCAGTTTGACGGGGGCCAGAGTAACCCCACCTTCAAGCTGGAAGCCGCCTCGGGTTTCTACATTCTGCGTAAGCAACCGCCCGGAGAACTGCTGCCCTCTGCCCATCAGGTGGACAGGGAGTACCGCATTATGAAGGCGCTCTGGGATACCGATGTGCCGGTGCCAAAAATGTATGCCCTGTGCGAGGATCTCGATGTTATCGGGGTTAAGTTTTATATTATGGCGCTGGTTGAGGGCCGAATTTATAAAGAGATATTGTTGCCCGGCTGTAGCCCTGAAGATCGTCGTGAGATGTATCTCGATATGATGCGGGTGATGGCGGCCATGCACGCCGTCGACTACCTGGCGGTGGGTCTCGAAACCTATGGCCGTCCCGGGAATTATTACGAGCGCCAGATTTCCCGCTGGAGTAAGCAGTATCAAACCACCAAAACCCAACAATTGGACAGTATGGATAATCTGATTGAGTGGGTCCCTAAACACCTGCCAGACTCCAGCGACGTGAGCATTGCCCACGGTGATTTCCGCCTGGCCAATATGGTTTATCACCCCACCGAGCCGCTCATTGTCGCGGTGCTGGACTGGGAACTTTCGACCATTGGCCACCCCCTGGCCGATCTCGGCTATAGCTGCATGGAATTCGATGCAGATTTCTACGGGGAAGTCCGTTTGCGCTCGCCTGAACGTGCAAGTCTCGGTATTCCGTCTCAGGAGGAAATGGTCGCCGAATATTGCAGGGCCTCGGGCCGAGACAAGATCGACAACTGGAAATTCTACGTGGTGTACAACTTATTCCGCTCTGCCGCCATCGTTCAGGGGGTTTACAAACGCGGCCTGGATGGTAATGCCAGCTCAGAATCGGCTCTGACTTACGGTGATGAATGCCGGAATCGCGCAGATAGAGCCTGGGAGTTAGCACAAGAGTTAGATGCCGGGTAGGTGCAATTGAAATCCGCTAATCATTGTGATCTTTAATATAAAAATAGCAGGAGAAACCTATGTTTGAAGGCATTGACCGTGTCGCCATTGCTGTGAATGATCTTGACGAAGCCATGGAACGCTTTTCGACGTTGTTTAATACCACCTTCCAGGAACTGCCGCCCAGTCCTGAATTGGGTATCAGGGCCTGTTACGGTGCGTCCGGGCTAGAGCTGGTGCAGTCAACCAATCCAGACACTGAGCTGGGTAAAACCGTGGCCGAAAAAGGCGAAGGTATGTGGGCTATGGTGTACCGCGTTAGTGATATGGCTGAAGGTGTCAAACACCTGAAATCACAGGGTATGCGCCAAATTGGCGAGATTAAAGTGGGCAAAATGCATGAGGTGATCTTTCACCCTAAAGACGCTCACGGTGTGATGATCGCCCTGGCGGCTTATCCTGATATTCATCCGGCCACTGTGGCAATTAAAACCGGCTATAAAGAAAAAGGGCTTTATGGTCTTTGAGGCACTTGTGCTTAATGGAGCCGCGATATGATTATCATTTTAAACAGACTGATAGCGTATAAACTATTTCCTAAGGGCGATGCTAAGACCTGTGCTAAGACGCTTCTCTATATAAAGAGCTTGCCCGTAAGTAAGGAGGGGGTCGAATATTTTATAGCCGAATCAGCGAGTCTATACTAACTTTTTGGGGTATAGTCCGGTGTTGTTTACTCAAAATCAAAATACCGATATCACGCTCTTCAACGTCAGTTGTGAGCCAAGTTAAAGAATGACCCTGGAGGTCTCCCAATGAACACCGCAAAGAAAATATTATTGCTCATCGTACCTTTTGTCGCTGTCTCGGCGGCCATTGCCTCAGATCGAGCTGAAGCCTCAAAGTATGAACCTGCGCGTAATGCCCAGGGCCACCCAGACCTTCAGGGTATCTGGGATTTTCGTACCCTGACGCCACTTGAGCGGCCAAGGGATTTAGGCGACAAACAGAAGTTTACGGAGGAAGAAGAAGCGGCCTACCGCAACAAGGTGGTACAGGGTAACGACACCGATAATAAAAAGGATCTCGATCTTCCGGCCGAGTTCGATGTTGAGGTTCCTTATAACAATTTTTGGTTAGATTACGGTACCACGATGGACGACGACCGCAGGACCTCGCTGATAGTCGACCCGCCCAATGGCCGTTTGCCTGAACTCACTCCAGCAGCCATGGCCGGGCGACAAAACTACCTTTCACGAGAACTGCCGGTACGAGAATTCTTTTCTATTGGTTTAGCTACATTTCGACCCGAAGGCCCAGAATCACTGGGACTCTCCGAAAGATGTATGGTCGGCTTTAATGCTGGCCCGCCCCTGATACCCAGTGCCTACAACAACAACCTTCGTATCGTGCAGGCACCCGATCACGTCGTATTGTTTACCGAGATGGTCCACGACGCACGGGTAGTGCCTATGGATGGCAGCCCGCACTTGCCGACGGATATGCACAAATGGACCGGTGATTCACGGGGCCATTGGGAAGGCGATACCCTGGTGGTTGAGACCAGAAACTTCACCGACAAAACCCCCTCATTCCAGTTACCTATTTCGGTCGATGATCCCGGTCAAATCGGTGCTGTTGGTACGGGTAAAGGCCTGCACTTGATCGAGAAGTTCACTCGAACCAGTGATTCCGTATTAATGTACGAATACACGGTTAATGACCCCGCTACCTTTACCAAAGCGTTTACCGTAGCTATCCCTCTGCGTGCTACCGAAGATCAAATCTTCGAATATGCGTGTCACGAAGGCAACCACGCTATGGTAGGTATGCTAGGCGGAGCGCGACAGTTAGAACGAGAGGCAGCTGCTGCGGCTAACTAAGCGGACGCTAGCTCAGGAGTAATATTACTCCTGTAAAAAAGGCCTGATAAATTTCTTTATCAGGCCTTTTTTTATCACTCTCCGAATAGCCTCAGGGCTTAATAAAGCGATAAACAAAGCGATCGGTGTTCCTGCGGATTGCCTCATCAAATACGCCAAGGGTTCGCTTAT
>CALLDA010000030.1 GCA_937998635.1 uncultured Pseudomonadales bacterium | reverse complement strand
GGTTGCCCGTGTAGCCGAGGCAGAAGGTTACAATGGTTTTGTTATGACTAACCTTTATCCCCTGCGCAGTACCAATCCGGATAATCTCCCCAGACGCGGCGATGGCCGCTTGATAGCTCGTAATCTGGCTATGATTATGGAGTTAGCCGGACAGCAAGCCGAACCACATTTTTGGGCGGCCTGGGGAGCGGACATTAACAAGCGCCCCTACCTGGGGAAGGCTTGCCTGCGGCTTGCGCGGGAAGTGGAAAAACTGGGTGGTACCTGGCAGGCGTTTGGTCCTTCTGCTCCTCCTTTGCTGACAAAGTCTGCTGGATTAAAGGAGCCCACCCCAAAAGCCCCGTTAACTAAAGCCGGACATCCCCGGCATCCCTCCCGTTTAAGTTATGCCTGGGCTTTGCAAAGTTTTGATATACAGGCCTATCTTGCGCAACTTGGTGATGGCTAGTTTCAGGTTGCTCGCCTAAATCACCATAATGCCATCCATCTCGACCATGGCGTCTCTGGGTAGAGACTTAACGCCGATGGCGGCTCGCGCCGGATAGGGCTGGTCAAAAAAGCTGGCCATAATTTCGTTGACGGTAGCAAAGTGTCCGAGATCGGTCAGGAAAATATTCAGTTTTACCAGATTATTTAGCCCCCCCCCACCCGCTTCACAAACCGCCGCCAAATTAGTGAATACCTGGCGGATTTGATCATCGATATTGTTACTGATCAGTTCCATGGTGTCTGGCAGCAGAGGTATTTGTCCCGACAGGTAAACGGTATTGTGAACCTTGATGGCCTGGGAATAGGTTCCGATCGCACGTGGGGCTTGCTCAGTTTGGATGACAGCTTTATTGGGCATGATTAGTCTCTAGTTTTTAACGCGCTGAATGGTTTGCACGGCCTTGAGGCTGCGAATACGTCGCATGATATTAGCCAGATGAATGCGATCGCGGGCGCTGATGACCAGGTCGACCACGCTGGTGTGAGCATCTCGCTCATTGACACTAATTTGATCGATGCTGGCGTCCTGGTCGGTGATCCGTGCCGCCAGCGTCGCGATGATGCCGCGGTCGGAAATGATTTCGAGTTTTAATTCCACGGGAAACTCTCCGCGCACCGAGGGTGACCAGTTGAGGGGCATGCATTTTTCAGCATTGCCGCGGATGTCGGACATATTTTTACAGGAGTCTCGGTGCACGACCAGGCCTCGACCGGGGCTTAGGTGACCAAGAATGGGGTCGCCGGGGATTGGGTGGCAGCAGCGCGCATAGCTGGTGATCAGGCCGTCGGCGTTGTCAACAAGAATCGGTGAATCAAGATTAGAGGGTGAAGCGGTTTTGCGCTTTGCCTCAGGGATTAAGACATTGGCGACCGCATAGGCGATTCGATTACCGAGGCCGATTTGCTCCAGTATCGATTCAAAGGTGTCTGCGCCGGTTTCTTTGAGCAAGTGCTTGATTTGTGATTTTCGGATTTTCTTATAACTAGAATCAAAACTGATCAGAGCGCGATCAAGAAGCCGTTTGCCGAGCTCAACCGATTCGTCATGCTGCTGATTTTTCAGGAAGTGGCGAATGGCGCTGCGGGCTTTTGCCGAGCGCACAAAGTTTAACCAGGACGGGTTCGGTTGCGCGCCAGGTGCGGTAATGATTCGCACTCTCTGGCCGCTTTCAAGCGCCTGTGAGAGCGGGCTTAGCTGACCGTTAATTTCGCAGGCGACACAGGTATCGCCAACCTGGGTGTGTACCGCGTAGGCGAAGTCTATCGGTGTCGCCCCGGCGGGCAATTCGACAATGACGCCCTTGGGTGTAAAGACATAGACTTCGTCAGGGAATAAATCGGTTTTTACGTGTTCGATAAATTCCAGGGAGTCACCGGCCTGCTCCTGCATTTCAAGCAGGCCTTTGACCCAGCGATTAGCACGAGTCTGATTGCCTTCGGCATTTTCAAGACCAGATTTATACAGCCAGTGGGAGGCGATGCCATAGTTGGCGAGATCATCCATTTCCCGGGTTCGAATCTGGACTTCAATGGGCACGCCATGCATGCCCACGAGCACGGTGTGTAAGGATTGATATCCGTTTGATTTGGGAATCGCGATGTAGTCTTTAAACTCCCCGGAAATGGGTTTGTACAGATTGTGGATAGTGCCTAAGACGCGATAACACTCATCGACGCTGTTAACCACGATTCGGAAAGCAAAGACATCGGTGATGTCTTTGAACGAGCGTTTTTTAGTTTTCATCTTCTGGTAGATACTCCAGAGATGCTTTTCTCGGCCGGTGACCGTGGTGGCAATGTGATGTTGGTACAGTCGCTCTTCCAGCATACCCTTGATTTCGGCAACCAGTTCGGTGCGATTTCCCCGAGTAGCTTTCAGGGCTTCGGTGATACGTCGATGGCGTAAGGGGTAGAGCGCGGCAAAGCCGAGGTCTTCAAATTCGATACGGATATCGTTCATGCCAAGTCGCTGGGCGATGGGGGCATAAATCTCAAGGGTTTCCCGAGCGATACGGCGGCGTTTTTCAGGGTTTAGTACACCAAGAGTACGCATATTATGCAGGCGGTCAGCCAGTTTAACCAATACCACCCGGATGTCCCGAGCCATGGCCAGGGTCATTTTCTGAAAGTTTTCAGCTTGCTGTTCAGCGCGGGATGAGAATTCAATTTCGCTGAGTTTGCTGACGCCATCGACCAGCATGGCAACCGTGCGACCAAAGCGCCAGGCTAGCTGATTTTTGGTGAAATCGGTATCTTCAATGACGTCATGAAGTAGCGCAGCCAGAAGGCTTTCGTGATCCATGTGCATGTCGGCCAATATATGGGCCACTGCGAGTGGGTGGGTAATATATTCTTCACCGCTTTGGCGGTATTGGCCCTGATGGCCTTTTTCGGCAAATTTATAAGCGCGTTGAACTTTCTTGACTTGTGCCGGCTCGAGGTAGGAGGAAAGCTTGTCGCTTAGGGAGTCAGTTGCGTGCAAGTCTTTCCTCCGGGATCGCGTTACTCGTCTTGAGGCGCGGCTGATGTAGCTATGGGGGAATTAGGTACAGATGGAGTATCTGTATCCCCTGCTTCGGGAGTATCGAGATCAAACATATCGAAAGATAGCATTTCTACCGGCTCGTCCTTTTCTTCGAGGATGCTGGCATCAACCAGGCCTTCCTCAATTTCACGTAGCGCGACCACAGTAGGCTTATCGCTTTCCCATGGCACGTGGGGCTCCTTGCCACCGATAGAGATTTGACGGGCGCGTTTTGATCCCACCAGGACTAGTTCAAAGCGGTTAGCAACGTGATCTAAGCAATCTTCTACGGTAATTCGTGCCATATTTTGCAGCCTGTGTAATGTGGTTTAACGGTGCTTGCTTTTGCAGTACTTGTTATTACGGATTTAGTATTACGGATTTAGCTATGCCGATCATCCATGTAGGTATAACTGCGCAGGTTCCGTTCCTTTGCTCTACCCTGATATAGATGCTTTGAGGGCTTCTGGGAGCGCCCCACCTTAATCAGTGGGAACCGCGCATTCTACCGCAACTGCCCTTAGGCTAACAACTCACTTAGTAAATCTTCATGCCGTTGTTGCTGGCTGGTAATGCTTAGTCTTCGGCTGTGGATAATGGTTTCGAGATCGTCCAACGCGGTATCAAATACTTCGTTAATCACCAGGTAGTCAGCTTCAACATAGTGCGACATATCCTCCTTGGCCTGGGCGAGCCGGTGGGCAATAACATCTTTATCATCCTGCCCGCGGTGGGTAAGTCGTTCGAGCAATGCCTGTTGGGATGGTGGCAAGATGAAAATAGCCACAGCGTCGCTCATTTGTTTATGAATTTGCACAGCACCCTGCCAGTCGATTTCCAGAATGACATCATTGCCCGCCGCCAGGGTATCGACTACCCAGGCCTGGCTAGTGCCGTAATAATTACCATAGACCTCGGCATGTTCCAGAAAAGCATTTTCATCGAGCATGGCGATAAACTGCGCGTTGTCAACAAAATGATAGTTGATGCCTTCCACTTCCCCATCACGCTTTGTTCGGGTGGTATGGGAGATGGAGACTTTAATGTCTGGGTTGCGCGCAACCAGTGCGCTGACCAAGCTAGTTTTACCTGCGCCAGAGGGGGCGGAAATCGTATAGAGCGTGCCTTGAAAACTTGCCATGCAGTTAATATCCATTTATTCCAGGTTTTGAATTTGTTCTCGGATTTGCTCGATAAGCACTTTGAGCTCGACAGCAGAAAGGCTGATGGAGCTGGAACTTGATTTGGCAGACAGGGTATTGGCTTCCCGGTTGAGCTCCTGCACCAAAAAATCAAGGCGTCGGCCCATGGCTTTGTCGCTGTCGAGGATGTGATAGATTTCGGCGACGTGGACACCCAGGCGGTCAAGCTCTTCATCGACGTCAGTTTTCTGTACTAGATAGACCAGTTCCTGCTCCAGGCGCTCGGTATCGAGTTGCCCGCCAAACTCGTAGAGTTTGTTGAGCAGTTTTTGCCGTTGAGCCGCCATTAACTCGGGCATTGCGTTACGAACTGTGTTGGTATGCCGAGTGATATCGCTAAGCCGCTGACGGACCAGCTCAGCTAGTTTATTACCTTCTCGTCCACGGACTTCGACCAGTTCGCGCATGACTTGCTGATAAAGTTCGATGACGGCTTTTTTCAATAATTCAGGGTCTATCGCGCGAAGGTTTAACACCCCGGGTTTGTCCAGAATATCCATAGGGCAAATCAGCGCCGGTGAGGTGATCAACCGGGCGATAGATTCCCCGGCACGAATGTATTCCTGGGCAGCATCAACATTGATATTAATTTGACCGGTGGTCCCGGCGGATTTTATCAGTAGGGTGCAATCGATTTTGCCTCGCCGCACGAATCGGGTCATTTGTTCTCGTAAATCCCTCTCGAGCTGACGAAGAGTGTCAGGCAGGCGAAAGCTCGGTTCAAGATAACGGTGATTGACGGAGCGTATTTCCCAGCTCAAGGTGCCCCAGTTGTGGCTGGCTTGCGCATTTGCGTAAGCGGTCATGCTGCGTGGCATTGATCGATCCACAATATTCAGAGAGGACTCATCTTATCAAAGCACGGGCCCACCATCACCGATCAATTTGGGTACAATGCACGCCGTAAAGCACAGTAACTAAATTTCCTGGAAGATTTTTCGCAAACGTCCTTATTAGAGGTAGCTATGATAACTCGCCCCAGCGGCCGCAGGGTTGAACAACTTCGTCCGGTCAAAATCACGCGAGGTTTTACCAAACATGCGGAAGGTTCGGTGCTGGTGGCCTTTGGTGATACCAAAGTTATCTGTACCGCCAGTGTTGAGTCTGGCGTGCCGCGCTTTTTACGGGGCAAGGGGCAGGGTTGGGTGACGGCTGAATACGGTATGTTGCCTCGGTCTACGGATTCTCGCATGGATAGAGAGGCCGCTCGGGGCAAGCAAAGTGGCCGGACTCAGGAAATCCAGCGCTTGATCGGACGTTCTTTACGAGCGGCTGTAGATCTGAGCAAGTTGGGCGAGAATACGATTAACATCGATTGCGATGTTATTCAGGCCGATGGTGGCACACGTACTGCAGCCATCACTGGCGCCTGCGTAGCGGTGGTTGATGCGATGGCTTATTTGCAGGGTGAAACGCCATCGGGTCAAAAGTTACCGGCAAAAAAGCGCATCACTGAAAACCCCTTATTGAACATGGTGGCCTCAATTTCAGTGGGTATCTACAAGGGGGAGCCGGTGCTGGATCTTGATTATGCGGAAGACTCCCAGGCCGACACCGATATGAATGTGGTGATGAACAGTGCAGGTGGGTTTATTGAGGTGCAAGGCACCGCAGAAGGCGCGCCATTTTCGGAAAGCGAGTTTTTAGCCATGATGGGCCTGGCTAAACAGGGTATTAACGATTTGTTTAAGATACAGCAGATGGCATTAGCGACTAAAATGGATGCCTAGCTAACACCAGGCTTGAGAGGGACCCTGGTTTATAAATCGTGTAAGTCGTAGTCGACGATAACGGGCGTGTGGCTCGAAAACATTTTGGCGGTGTACAAAACGGCATATTCGACCAGGGGCGACAGATTACGAGAGACTATTTGGGTGTCTGTGCGCCAGCCATCGCCTTTGCCAATGTCGCCGGATGGCCACCAGCTGAATTCATCGCTATCTTCATTGCCCTTACGAAAGGCGTCAGCGTAGTTTATCTCGCTATATAGCTGGTCTAGCCATTGGCGCTCTTCTGCTAAAAATCCCGATTTGTCGCCTTGTGTTGGGAAGTTTTGGACGTCAGCATTTTTGTGGGCAATGCTCAGGTTGGCGCAAATTATATAATCTCGGCGCTTGTGGGAGATTTTCAGTAAATGGTTTTGCAGCCCCTTGAGGAATTCCATTTTGGCATCTTGTGTGGCTTCGCCCACGGTGCCGTTGGGGGAGAGGAGGGAAATAACACTGACCCTCTCGAAATCCGCCTGTAAGTAGCGACCGTTCATATCCTCGCCACTGGGCAGACCGAAACCAAACATCACCGCTTTAGGTGCATGGCGGGTGTAAATGGCGACGCCATTACAGTGTTCTTCGGCGGCGTCAAAAAAATAGCCGAAATAGCCGTCGAGCTGAAATTCCGGCGCGTCCTCTACTTCATATGCGCGGGCGCGCAGGTCTTGCAGACAAATTATTTCCGCGTCCTGACTGGCCAGCCAGTCAAATAAGCCCCGCTGGGCGGCCTGATATATACCATCTACTGAAATGCTGATTACGCGCATGATGCAACCTGTTGTATCGTACCTTGCATAATACCTCAGGCGGCTTGATAGCGGAAAATTTGACTGAGTTTATTGGTGTTTTGAGGCAAAGGAAAGAGGAGGTTTGAAGAAATCATTATGTTGCAAGATTATCAGCGCAAGTTTATAGAATTGGCAATTACCGAGCACGTGTTGCAGTTCGGTGAGTACACTCTGAAGTCCGGGCGAGTGAGTCCGTATTTTTTTAACGCGGGGCTTTTTAACACTGGCAAGGCTCTGGCGGCATTGGGTACTTATTATGCTCAGGCGATTATCGATAAATGTTCCGAATTCGACATTATTTTTGGCCCTGCTTACAAAGGTATTCCTCTGGCGAGTGCGGCGGCCATAGCCTTGGCTCAGGATTTTGATCGCGATATTCCATATTGCTTTAATCGCAAGGAAATCAAAGCTCATGGCGAGGGCGGGAGCCTGGTTGGTAGCCCGCTGGAGGGTCGGGTGTTGATCATTGATGACGTGATTACAGCGGGAACTGCGATTAGGGAAGTCCTGGATATTGTCCGGGCTGAAGGCGCTCAGGTCAGCGGGGTTATCGTTGGGCTGGATCGAAAAGAACGGGGTCAGGGGAAGCTATCGGCGATTCAGGAGATCGAAACTGAGCATGGCATAAATGTGACGAGCATTATCGATATTGATGACATATTGACTTATATTCGCCATAGCCCGCCGGATGATAGAATTGTGGGCAGAATAGAGATGTATCAGAACGAGTATGGGATATGACATAAATGGCGAGGGTACTTTTAGGATGAGGAGACTACCGATGAGGGGACTATCTAAGGCGAAATGCTATCAAGCTATCTTACTTACGCCCTTATTCATCAGTGTCGTTGTCGGAGAAGCCTACGCCGGTAACCTCTATCGTTATAAAAATAGTCGAGGGTTCGTCGTTCTGGATGACCGTTTACCGGCAGAATATGTCTCAAATGGCTATGAGGTTTTAAGCAAAAGTGGCCGCCTGATTAAAGTCGTTCCTGCCCATATAGATAAACCTTTGGTGGACACTAAACAACAAGAACTGGCTGATGAGAAACGTCACCAGGAGGACAAATACATATTAGCTAGCTATGGCTCTCGCGAGGAGATTCAAAACACTGGAGGGCGTAAATTACAGCTGTTAGAGCGGGAAATAAAAATTGTTGAGCAAAACCTGGCAGATACCCGCGCGCAACGGGCGAAAGATCGCGCTAGAGCAGCAAACTACCAGCGTAGCGGTAAATCGGTGCCCGACTCGATCAAGGCGGTGCTTGTCCACCTGGAAGAAGAAGAAAACAAAGCTGTGTCGTTACTGGACGCGCGCCGTAAAGAACATGCGGATGTGAAAAGGCTGTATGGGCGATATGAGGCCCGGTTTGCTGAGTTGACTGGAGAACAAGCGGAACTTAGCTCGACGCCACGTGAAGGCCCGAGCGAGCCGGAAAATTAAGGTTAACGAAATAAATTTTCGCTGATTTGTTGCCACTGTTGAGGCCACTGACTGGTCGGCAGGCGCTTAAAGTCACTGCGTACAAACTGACGAATTTTGCCTTCGGCCAGGGCCATGACCAATTCGGCGGTATCGCTGGCAGATAACATGGTGCGTTTGTTTTCTCGAACCTCCGCCTCTCGAAAAATTTGTTTGATCTGGGTTTCAAGACGACTCAGAATTTGCGCCGCTCGCTTATGCAGGCGCAGAGTTTCCCCACTCAAGGCGTCTCCTGCCAGTATGCGGCTGATGCCAGGGTTACGTTCACAGAAACTTAACAGTAAGGTTAGCGTCGCCCCACACTGAGCTTCTGCGGTAGTTTCTTTATCCAGCACCACGCGCACCCGAGAAAACACCGTGTCTTCGACAAATTCAAGCAGGCCATCGTACATCTTCGCCTTGCTGGGGAAATGCCGGTATAAAGCAGCTTCTGAAACGTTCAGATGCTGCGCGAGGCGAGCAGTGGTGATTCTGCTGTGTGGTGAAGACTCCAGCATTTCGGCGAGAGCAGCTAATATCTGGTCATGGCGGGATGGGGTCTTAGTTGCCAAGTGTAATCCTGTCATTATTCGGGTTTCTTGTAACAGAGTTTTAGTATTTAAGCTTCGTTGGTAATCAGGGTGCCGACGCCCTGGTCGGTAAAAATCTCAAGCAACATTGCGTGATCGACTCGACCATCAATAATGTGGGCTGAGGTGACACCATTTTGCACCGCTTCAAGGGCGCAGCGAATTTTTGGCAGCATGCCACCAGAAATAGTGCCATCGGCAATGAGGGCATCTACCTCTATTGTGCCAAGCCCGGTTAATATATGCCCAGCGGCATCCTGAAGGCCGGCGACGTTGGTCAGTAGTATCAGCTTTTGTGCTTTTAGCACCTCGGCGAGTTTACCTGCGACGAGATCGGCGTTAATGTTATAGGACGCTCCCTGCTCGTCTACGCCTATGGGTGCAATTACCGGAATAAAATGGCTGTCTGTAAGCATCTCTATTACCTGAGTGTTGATCTTATCGACTTCTCCAACGTGGCCGATATCAATAATTTCTGGCTCTTCCAGCTCAGGCGTTTTTTTTGAGACGCGCATTTTTTTTGCCATGATTAACTGACCGTCTTTGCCGGTTAAGCCGATAGCCTTACCGCCAGCGTTGTTGATCAATGTGACAATTTCTTTATTAACGGTGGCTCCGAGAACCATTTCCACAACGTCCATGGTTTTGCTATCGGTGACGCGCATTCCATCGACGAATTCGGAGACGATGCCAAGCTTTTCCAGCAGCGAGCCTATTTGCGGGCCGCCCCCGTGGACGACCACGGGGTTTATACCCACTAATTTCATCAACACAATATCCCTGGCAAAACTGCGTTTAAGTTTTTCATCGGTCATGGCGTTGCCGCCAAATTTAACTATCAGCGTACTACCGGTAAATTTTTGGATATAAGGCAGGGCTTCGGAAAGAATAGTTGAGGTATGGATGGCTTCTTCACGGGTCGGTGACATAAGCGCAGTGTGCTCCTGGGCGATAGGTGTAAAAATAAATAGTGCTAAAAAGGCAGCTTGGTATCGGGAATGATAGGGCTAATTTGCTCTTTAAAACAGGCTTGTATTGTCTGCAAAGCCTCCCTGTTGTCTGCTTCAAAGCGGAGGGTAAGAGAAGGGGAGGTATTGGATGCTCGAATCAGGCCCCAGCCATCGGCGAATTCCACACGTAAGCCATCCAGATTGTTTAGCGTGCTGTCCTTGAACGCGGCGGTTTTTGTCATAGCGTCCATAATTACAAATTTTTGATTATCTGGAACCGGGATTTTTATCTCAGGGGTTGCTACGGTGCGTTCAAAACTATCGATTATTTCGTCCAGGCTCTGTTCGCGAACAGTCATGATTTCTATCAGGCGAGCTGCCGCATACAGGCCGTCATCGAAGCCGAACCAGCGATCATTGAAAAAAATATGGCCACTGTATTCTCCTCCGAGGGGGGCATCAGTGTCCTGTATCTTGCGGCGGATATTTGAATGGCCGGTTTTACACATTACCGGCTGACCGCCATAGTTACTGATCAGGCTCGCCAGACGACGGGTTGATTTGACGTCGAAGACAATATGGGCGCCAGGTTGGCGATTGAGCATGTCGCGAGCATAAATCATCAGTAGCTCGTCAGGCCAGACAATGCGGCCTGTGGCCGAGATGGCAACAAGCCGGTCGCCATCGCCGTCAAAAGCCAGGCCTAGATCGGCATTTTCATGGGCCACTACGGCAATCAGGTCCTGGAGATTCTTGGGGTCGGAAGGGTCGGGGGCGTGGTTAGGGAATTCGCCATCGACATCGCAATACATCGGTGTCACCTGACACCCGAAGGCTTCCAGAACTCCTGGGGCTAGGGGCCCCATGACACCGTTTGCACAATCAACAACGACGTGTAATGGCTGGCTTATTTGCACATCATTATCGATAGCCTGGCAGTAGGTATCTTCTATGCCTTGCATATGGTAATTGCCATTTCCTTCGTGCCATTGTTCCGCAGACATTGCATGTGCTAGCTGCGTGATGTCGTCAGGTTTCATAACATTCTGATCAATAATTATTTTAAAGCCATTATCCTCCGGCGGATTATGGCTAGCGGTAACAATAACCCCGGATGTCACCTCAGGCAAAATGTGAAGACCAAAATTAAATACGGGGGTGGGTATGCAGCCGAGATCGATAACATCGCAGCCCGTAGATAGAATTCCCTCGACTAATGCTTCATGTAGTTCGGGGCTTGTCGTCCGCCCATCTGCGGCAACGGCCAGGGCCGACTGCCGGGTAGTGATAGCGTTGCTACCCAGAGTTTTGCCCAGGGCTTCGGCAAACTGTACCGTGATCTGATTGAGAGCCTGCCCTCGAATATCGTAGTCCCGGAATACTTCTGTTGGGTATTTTTCCGTATCGCCTGGGCCATCAGGCTGCGTTGCCTTTGTTATTAGGCGGCTCTTTGTTAACAGGAGCTTTTCTCTTACAATTTCATTGAGCTCTTCCGGAGAGAGATCGTCAGGAGATGTTTTTTGTCTTGCCGTAAGGGTGGCACCGATATTCCCCGGGAAAAGGGCGTTAAGCCTTACTAAAAGTACCATAAACGCTATCGTTAATAAGGCGACGCCTGATAGGCTCGATAGAAAAAGGGCTCTAGGTTGGGTGGTATTCTGTATCAGCGCAGTCGTTGCGGTATAGGATAGTTGCCATCCTTGAACTGTTTTAACAGGTACCACTTGGTTTAGATCCATCGAGCTGCTGCCCAACGAAATTATAGTTTGTGGGCTAAAACCGGATGCACTTTGGAGAATTTTGGTGAGCCCGAGGTGTTCGGGGTTATTCCCAAGGGCTGTTTTTAATACGTCTCTTGAAAAGGTCGCGAGTAAGCTTCCCGCTACGTTTGAGTCGTCACTGCCCCGAACCGGGGTGGCGATATAGATAGCCCATTCTCCGTCGAGCTTGATAGCCACTGGAGCCGGTGTTTTGCCGAGGCCTGCCTGGTGTAAGAGGTCGGCAGCAACAAAATTTTCTGAGTATGAAGGGTAATCTTCCAGGTTTTTAACCAGGGCCACATTCTTCAACAATGGCCACGATCCCAGGAGGTGGTTTTGGGCTTCTGTTAGGTTGTTTTTGTCACCTGATAGCAGGGCTTGAACGAGAGTCTCCTGCTGGGCTTCCAGTTTCAGTCTGGTTTCAAGCCCGGTCATGTAATTTGCGACCTCGGTGGCTAAAGTATGGGCGTTGATATCGACCTGCTTGAGTATTTTTTTATTCCATGGCTTTAGTACTTGCACTTGATACAGTTTGTAGCCGATGAATATAGCGCTACAAACCAGCACCACCAGCCCTATAAGGATGATGGGTGCTTTGCTTAAATTCCGCAGATGGACTAAAAACGTTCCAGGTTTTTCCTTGCTAGCCAAAAATTATACTCCTGTTACCCGGGCTGCTATGTAGCTAATCAAATGTGTTGCCAGGGAGGCTTTGTTCATTATTGGCAAGGTTTCGGCTTGCTCCGAAGAGATGAGTGTGACCTGATTGTTGTCGCTATTAAAGCCGATGGCCTGATTGGACACATCGTTAGCGATCATCAGGTCGAGGTTTTTACCGACTAATTTTTTGCGGGCATAGCTTTCCAGGTTATTTGTTTCAGCAGCAAAGCCGACCGTAAAAGGTCTGTTTTCAAGGGCCGCTATGCTGGCGACAATGTCGGGGTTTTTGGTCAGCGCGATGCTGATGTTATCGCCAGTTTTCTTTATTTTTTGACCGGCGCTATGTTCTGGTCGGTAATCAGCAACTGCAGCAGCGGCGATATAAATATCGGCACCTTTAACTGCTTCGAGTGAGGCGGCCAGCATGTCTAGTGCTGAGGTAACACGGACGAGGTTTATCTTTTCTGGTGGCGCTAGATTCACGGGCCCGCTGATTAAGACAGTTTCTGCACCAGCTTCCATGGCCGCGACGGCCAGGGCATAACCCATTTTCCCGGAACTGTGATTGGATATATAACGAACCGGATCAAGGGCTTCGCGGGTCGGCCCAGCGGTGATAACCACCTTTTTGCCACTGAGCAAGTTAGAGCTAAACAGCCCAGCGACTTGTTCGACCAGCGCGTCGACTTCTTCCATACGCCCGGAGCCTGTGTCGCCACACGCCTGGTAGCCCTGACCGGGGCCAAATACCTTAATGCCGCGGCTTTTCAATTTGTCGATATTTTCCTGGGTGCTTGCCTGTGCCCACATGGCCTGATTCATGGCCGG
>CALLDA010000029.1 GCA_937998635.1 uncultured Pseudomonadales bacterium | reverse complement strand
TGGATTCTCACAAACCAGAGCGCCGATCAAGATCACTAAAGTCGAAAAAGTGGAACTCCCCGAAGGGCAGGTTTCTCCTGAAGATGCAAAACCGTTGATAAAAGCTGAATTGGAAAAAATGGATGGACAGGAAGTTAAAGACCTTCTGGTTGATGTTGAGGTGCCGCTGCAATCAATGCTTTGGGATCATAGGCCTGGCCACCGCGATAAGTTGTTTCCAGGGTGCGCAGCTCTGTTACGTCATTTAAGGGGTCACCCGTCAACACGAGGAAATCAGCATAACGCCCTGGAGCAATAGCGCCAATGTCCTTGTCAGCCCGTAGATAGTTAGCTGCCACAGAGGTGACGGCCCGGATAGCATCCATGTTGCCAATTGCTTCAGCAAGTAGTTCTATCTCTCTCAGTAGGGCAAAGCCAGGCGGTGGATAGGCCAGGGCGCCACAATCGGTGCCACCCACTACTCGCCCACCCGCTTCATGGAGCATGCGGGTAACCTGCTGATGTTTTTCCAGCGCTAGGCTTCCGGCTCCGGTTTCATAAAAGCCCGGATGAATATCCCAGTCCGGGCGATCACCCAAATGCTTTTTCATTTTCGCCTGTCTTGCCAGGGCCGCCGGGGGAATCAGTCTGCGATCTTGATCCTTCAGCGCGCCTTCAAGCCCCGCTTTGGCCGTCCACAGCAAATCCAGTGTGGTACCCATGTGTACTTGCTTCTCGACCATGGCGTCGATCCACTTGCGTGCTCGATCACCTTCAAGATCAGCCTCTTCCCAACCGGCCATGGTGGTGCTCCAGAAAGAGGGGTCCATCATCGAGGCATCATTGCCAAAACGCATATTGAGTGCGCAAATATCGTTGTAGGGGGATATCCAGACGTGCTCCAGCCCGTCTATGCCCGCCTCAATCGCATCCATGGATGAGCAGTAGCCAAGATGGCCAGTGACCGGCACCCGCTTATCGACAAAATTTATCACACTGCGAACGATCTCAGGGGTCATCGTGAAGTAACACTTAATACCATCAACACCGGCGCTAAGTAATTCGCCAATCTTACCGGGCACTGCCTCTACGCTCTGGATCCGATCAAGCATAATAGTGAAGCCAGGGCTTTCAAAACTGGCACCGGGCCCGTCGAGTAATGGCCCACAGACAAACAATCTTGGTCCAAGTTTCGCGCCGCCATTAAGGTCTTCTTTATTCTGTAAGACCAAATCTAGCCGACCACCCACATCCCGCGCGGTGGTCACACCGGCAGCGAGAAATAAAGGGAAACACTCGCTATCCATCATGACGGTATGGATATGGGTGTCGATCAATCCAGGCACCAGGGTTTTTCCTACCAGATCGATGACTTTGACATCATCTGAAACCGCTATCTCGCCTTGCTTAAGCTGGGTAATCCGCTCACCTTCGACCAAAATAGACATGCCACCAATCGCCTGATCAGCGATGCCATCAATGACCCGGGCATGAGTAAATAGTGTTTTGTTATTCGTATTATTAGACCTTTGACTAGACATCATATCCCCCAGTGTTAAGCGTTATTTGATTAGCTCTAGTTATGTCATCAAGTTGCTACAAGGCTTGATACTACGTCGTCATTACTGTCGAAACAAATAACTATTTGTAAAGTAGTCAGGTTTTCGCGAACAATAATCTTCAGGCTCTACTGAAATTTCTATTCCGGGTGATACACTATTCACCATCGACCCAATCAATGTAAATGGCCTTATTTATGTCTACAGCCGAGCTATACGAAGAACTGGAGCAGATGGTGCGCGGCGAAATTATAAAAATGCCGCGTCAAGAATTTCGTGATCGATGTGACGAGGAAGATCGCTTTGTGTATCTGAGCATTGCGCGAAAAATCGCCAAAAATAATCGCTTTACCTTGCACGTGCATGAGGACGAACTCGAATTTGTCTGTCCACCGCCATCGAAATTTTAAGCGCTTCTTCCTTATTTTGAGCGGCCACGCTAGATTAGCGCTCCGTATATCTCTGTTAACCCAGCATTTATTATTTTGAGCAACTATCTGACCGACTTAAATTTATTTCAAAATCAATCACAAATTAACTCAGGAGAATGCCATGACCACCCTTGGAACATACGCAGATATTGACGTCACACTGGACGATTACGTGGCAACTATCACCATTCAGCGCCCGCCCCACAATTTTTTCGATTTCAATTTGATCTGCTCCATCGCTGATGCCTTTGAAGATCTCGACAAAAATGACGATTGCCGGGCGATTGTGCTAACTGCTGAGGGCAAATCATTTTGTGCGGGCGCTAATTTTGGTGGTGATGATGCCATTGATAAAGAAGATGACAGCAAACCGGAAGAAAATGCTTTTCGTCGCCGCTCTGGGCGACTTTATGGCGAAGCAGTGCGTTTGTTCAAGGCCAAAAAACCCGTCGTTTGCGCCGTTCAGGGTGCCGCGATTGGTGGGGGTTTGGGTCTGGCTCTGGTCGGCGATTTCCGAGTCACCTGCCCTGAAGCCCGTTTCAGTGCTAACTTTTCCCGCCTCGGTTTTCACCCCGGCTTTGGTTTGACTCATACCTTGCCAGCCTTGATTGGTCAGCAGAAAGCCCACTTAATGTTTTATACCGGCCGTCGCATCAAGGCCGAGCAAGCGATTGAATGGGGCCTGGCAGATATCATTGTTCCCAAGGAAGAATTACTTAAAACTGCGACCGAACTCGCCAGAGAGATCGCTGGTTCGGCGCCATTAGCCGTGCAGTCTATTCGAGAAACAGTGCGCCAGGGCTTGGGAGATCTCGTCCAGGCCGCCACCGACCGCGAGCTTCAGGAGCAGGAGTGGTTACTTAAAACTGCGGATGCCAAAGAAGGTATTAAAGCCACAGCGGAGCGTCGCGAACCCAACTTTGCCGCTAAATAACTGTCGGCGATGATGGTCTTTAACGGTCGTCGACAACCTGAGTTTATCTCTTAAAAAAGCAATCGCAAAAGGGGATTATTCGCGTGTTTGATTTGTCGCTCAACGAAGATATCAGCATGATTCAGGATGTCGTGCGCAGGTTTGCCACTGACATGCTTTCCGAAAACTACCGAGATTTCGAGGCCGATAAGGCCATTCCCGAATCTGTGTTGTCCGCTTATGCTGAGCTGGGCCTGGCGAGCCTGGAAGTATCCGAAAGTCTCGGCGGTGCAGCCTTAGGTAGCACGGCTAAAACCGTCATCCTTGAGGAGCTGGGTTTTGGTGATGCAGGTGCTGCTCTGGCTCTAGACGGCATTGGCCCTGCACTCTACGCGGTCGCAGACGTGGGTGGCGATAGCGGCCTCGAAGAATACATCGTTCCCCTGCTTAGCAAACCTGAAGCCCGCGCTTTATTGATTTGGGATGATGGCCCTCACCCGTCGGCATCAACACTACGATATCTCGATAAAGGTAATGAATCTGGCTATCAAGGTCTTGTCCCCTGGGTGCCAGCGAAGCATGCAGACCTGATTGTTGTGTTAGACAGCAATGGCGCTTCGGTGATCACTCAGGGCTTTAGTATTAATCCTGTCAAAGGCAGCGGTCTTCGTGCAGCCGGTGCGGGAGAACTGATCTTTGGGGATGGCAACCATCCAGCACCCGTCGCGAAGCGCTGGGACAATAAAGCAGG
>CALLDA010000028.1 GCA_937998635.1 uncultured Pseudomonadales bacterium | reverse complement strand
ATGTCCAGCGAAGCCATTAGTTACGACACGCTGATTCCCAATAACGTCGATTTGTCGTCTGATCGGCGGGTCTTAAAAGCCCTGGAGCAGTGGCACCCCAAGTACATCGAGTGGTGGAAAACCATGGGCCCAGAAGGCTTTCAGGAGGCTTCGGTTTATTTACGTACAGCGGTGAGCGTTGAAACCGTCGGCTGGGCGAAATTTGACTACGTGAAAATGC
Organism: uncultured Pseudomonadales bacterium; assembly: GCA_937998635.1. Classification (GTDB taxonomy): domain Bacteria; phylum Pseudomonadota; class Gammaproteobacteria; order Pseudomonadales; family Porticoccaceae; genus HB2-32-21. The sequence continues at coordinate 2,353 of CALLDA010000028.1, read as the reverse complement.
CCGACTATCGCTGGGGTATTCTGCTCGCGCCTCAGGAAGAAGGCCGAAAAATTCCCTTCGGAGAACACAAAGGCGAAGACGTCTGGCAGGAAGTCCCCGGAGAATATCGCGCCATGTTACGCCGCCTGCTGGTGATCCAGGGCGATACAGAACCGGCATCAGTGGAACAACAGCGATTCTTAGGTGCCACAGCGCCGTCTTTATATGACCTGCGTAATGTCTTCCAGGTCAACGTTGAAGAAGGCCGACACCTTTGGGCCATTGTTTATTTGCTGCAAAAATATTTTGGTCGCGATGGCCGAGAAGAAGCCCAGGAACTACTGCGCAGACGCTCCGGTGACCCGGATGTGCCGCGCATGCTCGGCGCTTTCAACGAACAAACCCCCGATTGGCTATCTTTTTTTATGTTCGCCTTTTTCACCGACCGTGATGGCAAAATGCAACTGGAGAGCCTGGCCCAATCCGGCTTTGACCCTCTGGCCCGCACCTGTCGATTTATGCTCACCGAAGAAGCCCATCATATGTTTGTCGGTGAAAGCGGGGTGGGCAGAATAATTCAGCGCACCTGTGATGCCATGGCCGATGCGGGTATAGATGACCCTTTCGATATCGAAGCCATTCGCCAGCTCGGCGTTATCGACCTCCCCACTATTCAAAAGAAAGCTAATCTGCATTACTCGCTTTCTCTCGACCTGTTCGGCTCCGAAGTCTCGACCAATGCTGCAAATTTTTACAACGCCAGTCTCAAAGGCCGGTTTAAAGAAACCAAAGTCAACGATGACCACAAACTCAACAAGGCCACTTATCCGGTATTAAAAATGGTCGATGGCGAATTCAAATTTGTCGACGAACCCGCTTTGACCGCACTCAATATGCGCTTGCGAGACAATTATGTTGACGACTGCGCCAAAGGCATCAAGCGCTGGAATAAGATCATCGAGAATAAAAACATCGAATTTAGGCTAACGCTGCCTCATACCGCTTTTAACCGAAAAATAGGTGAGTTTAGTAATTTTTCCGTCGCGCCGACCGGAGAAATTCTCGACGCGAGGCAATGGCAGGATTTACACACAGACTTCCTGCCTGACACAGAAGACGGTGAATTTATCGCCTCGCTGATGAAACCAGAAACTCAGGCAGGGAAATATGCCAACTGGATTGCGCCACCGAAATCCGGCATCGATAATCGCGAAGGTGATTTTGAATATGTGCGTTTGAGTTTAGAGTGGCGACCTACACTAAACCTGATCATCTAAATATTTCGCTTTCGACGCGCCAAAACCAACGATGCCGTCTCAGTTTATTTGCCAGACATCCAACTCTGCCCATGTTCGATCAATCCGTTATTTCTATTTAATATATTTTTATTCTTTTTTGAACTATATAATGCCGTGGTAAACAAGCTGTAGTCAATTCTACAAAATAAACTCTTCGCTACATCTGGCCGATAACAATGCGAAAACCCGGTACCAATAAACCGTTCCGCAAATCCAGCTCCCCCGCTTATCAGCGCTACCTGCCCTTATTAGCCGATTTGAAAAACATCGATAAGCAGGGCTTTGGCCAGGATCTTCTCGCGGGCACCATCACCGCGATTTTACTCGTGCCTCAAGCCCTGGCTTATGCTCTCCTCGCCGGTCTTCCACCCGAAGTAGGGCTGTATGCCAGCGTTATACCGCCAATTATTTACGCCTTTACCGGTACCAGCCGGACTTTGGCGGTCGGCCCAGTGGCAGTAGCGGCGGTGATGGTGGCGGCGGCCTTGGCGCCCTACGCCGGTGATGACCCAGCCAAATACCTCACTGGCGCGCTAATTTTGTCGGCGCTATCAGGAGTGATCATGCTAGTGATGGGCTTGTTGCGCCTGGGCTGGTTGACCAACTTTATCAGTCACCCAGTGCTAAGTGGTTTTACTACGGGTGCGGCGATTTTTATTGTCGGCACGCAGCTCGCCTCACTGACCGGTATTGCAATACCCCGTGGCTCCAGCTTCGCAGAACTGCTGCAAACCTTAGTCACCGATCTAAACAATCTCAATCCTGCCACGGCCATGTTCGGCATCATCGCTATCGTATTGCTAGCCCTGGCCCGAGAACCCCTGGTTAAGTTTCTCTCCAGGCGGGGTATGAAAAAGGAAACCGCTACTGTGCTTGGTCGCACAGCTCCGTTGCTGGTGGTTATCGGCGCGATTATTGTCGCCACTGCTCTCGGTGCCAAAGACAGCTTTAACATAGCCGTGGTCGGCACGGTTCCGCAAGGCTTACCCGGTTTAAGTTTAGGATTTTTGCACGAGTCCGGCTGGCTAGCGCTCCTGCCCTCGGCAGTGATGATTGCGGTGATTGGCTATGTGGAG
>CALLDA010000027.1 GCA_937998635.1 uncultured Pseudomonadales bacterium | reverse complement strand
GAAAAGCCGGCCTTGCGTCGGTAGAATTCGCGCTCGCTTTAGCAAGCTCCATTTTCCGGCGACTTAGTTTCAGGGTGACTCAACTTCAGGGTAAGTGGCCTTCAAGGTAAATAGCATTAAGCTTCAAGGTAAATAGCACATGAAAACATACAGCGCCAAAGCTGAGACCGTACAGCGTGACTGGTACGTGGTTGATGCAGCTGATAAAACCCTGGGACGACTGGCGAGTAGTATCGCTACGCGCCTGCGGGGTAAGCATAAGCCTGAATACACACCCCATGTCGATACTGGTGACTACATCGTTGTGGTCAACTGTGAAAAGGTGCGCGTGACGGGTAATAAGGCTAGCGGTAAGATTTATTATCATCACACGGGTTATCCCGGTGGTATTAAAGATATTAGTTTCGAGAAGCTGATCGAAAAAGCACCCGAGCGAGTCTTGCAGAAAGCCGTCAAAGGCATGTTGCCAAAAGGACCCCTGGGACGTGAGATGTTTCGAAAGCTTAAGGTGTATGCTGGTACCGAGCATCCGCATGCAGCCCAGCAGCCACAAGAATTGAACATTTGAGATATTGAGTATGGCAGACACTTATTACGGCACCGGCCGACGAAAAACTTCTTCCGCACGGGTTTTCATGACCCGTGGTACCGGCAACATCACCATCAACGATCGCACGATTGAGCAATATTTCGGTCGCGAAGTGGCGCGAATGATTGTTCGACAGCCCTTAGAGACAGCAGAAGCAGTAGACACATTTGATTTAAAAGTTTCTGTTAAAGGTGGTGGCAGCTTTGGTCAGGCAGGGGCTATCCGCCACGGTCTGGCAAGAGCATTGCTGCAATACGATGAAGGATTGCGTTCACCGCTGCGCCAGGCGGGGTTTTTGACGCGTGACGCCCGTGAGGTGGAGCGTAAGAAAGTTGGTTTACATAAGGCGCGTAAACGTCCGCAGTTCTCGAAACGTTGATCGTAGATTTTATGATTGCAATTAGCCCAGCGTAAAGTTGGGCTTTTTTGTTTATAAACAATAGCTTGGGGCCTTATAAAGCGTTTATCACTTGCTATTTGTATGGTTTTTAATTATTATGCCTCGCCTTTTTTGTCTGCATAAAAATGTGCAGACACGGTTATTTTCCAGGTTATTTTTCAGTAAGCAGGCGAACTCGGTCTGTCTTTTTCACAGCTTATCAGGGGAGCTCATATGAGCAATGAGGGTGTCAATCAGGGGCGTCGCCGCTTTCTGACTGGAGCCACGTGTGTGGTGGGTGCAGCAGGGGTCGCAGGTGCGGCTGTTCCGTTTGTTGGTTCCTGGTTTCCTAGCGCCAAAGCTAAGGCAGCAGGCGCGCCGGTTAAAGTCAATATCGGCAAAATTGAACCGGGTCAAAGGATTGTTGAAGAGTGGCGCGGCCAGCCGGTTTATGTCGTCCGTCGTCCTGAAGAAGCCCTGGCATCGCTTGACAAGTTAAGCGATCAGCTTCGAGATCCTCAGTCAGAAGAATCTGACCAGCCTGAGTATGTTGATCCTGTTACCCGTTCGATTAAAGCTGAATACCTGATTATGGTGGGTTTATGTACTCATCTGGGTTGCGCACCCATGTATCGGCCTGAAGTGGGCGATGCTGATCTTGGCGGTGATGAATGGCTGGGTGGTTTCTTCTGTCCCTGCCATGGTTCCAAATTTGACCTCGCTGGTAGAGTCTATAAGGGCGTTCCCGCGCCCACTAATCTCAAGGTTCCTCCCCATCATTATGAAAGTGACACCGTGGTAGTCATTGGTATCGATCAGGAGGTGACCTCATGAAGTTGATTATGACTTGGCTTTTGGGTTTGTGGAACTGGATCGATGCCCGCCTGCCGGTGCAACGGGCATGGGATACCCACATGGCCAAGTACTATGCGCCCAAGAACTTTAATTTCTGGTACTTCTTTGGTGTCCTGTCTCTGCTGGTATTGGTTAATCAGTTTGTTACCGGTATCTGGCTAACGATGAGTTACGAACCCTCCGCTGAGCGCGCCTTTGCCTCGGTCGAGTACATCATGCGTGACGTGGATTTTGGCTGGATACTGCGCTATATGCATTCCACTGGCGCATCGGCCTTCTTCCTGGTGGTGTATCTGCACATGTTCCGTGGTTTGCTGTACGGATCCTATAAAGCGCCTCGGGAGCTGGTGTGGCTATTTGGTATGGCGATTTTTCTGGCGCTGATGGCAGAAGGCTTCCTCGGCTACGTGTTGCCCTGGGGACAGATGTCCTACTGGGGTGCACAGGTCATTATTTCCCTGTTCGGTGCGATCCCTTATATCGGCGAAGCTATCGTCGAATGGGTACGAGGCGATTATCTGATCTCGGGTATCACCCTGAATCGATTTTTTGCCCTGCATGTTGTGGCCGTACCCATTGTTCTATTGGGGCTGGTTGTATTGCATTTGCTGGCTTTACACGAAGTGGGTTCAAACAACCCTGACGGCGTGGAAATCAAAAAGAACAAAGACGAAAATGGTATTCCCCTCGATGGTATTCCCTTCCACCCCTACTACACAGTCCATGATTTGGTTCCAGTGGTGGTCTTCCTCTTCGTGTTCTGTTTTATTATTTTCTTTATGCCAGAAATGGGTGGCTACTTTATCGAGTTTGCCAACTTCGAGCATGCAAACTCCCTGAAAACCCCTGAGCACATTGCGCCAGTCTGGTATTTCACCCCTTACTATTCGATGCTGCGCGCCGTGCCCGACAAGTTTATGGGCTTCCTGGTAATGGCGGCGGCGGTGGCTATTTTGTTTGTTCTGCCCTGGCTGGATCGCAGTCCGGTTAAATCTATTCGTTATAAAGGTAGCATTAGTCGTATTGCAATTGTCCTGTTTGCGGTTTCCTTCGTTATTTTAGGTGTACTCGGTGTCAAAGCGCCAACCCCGGAAAGAACAGCCCTGGCCCAAATTTGTACGGTGTTGTACTTCCTTTATTTCCTGGCGATGCCTGTCTGGACAAGTCTTGAGAAAACTCTGCCTGAACCAGAACGAGTCACGATGGATGGCGGTATGGGCTTTTGGAGGGCGATGGGTGTGCTATTTATCATCATCGGCTTGATCGTCATCCCCCTTAAAGCAGTGGGCTCAGAAGCGAGTCATGACTGCGGCACCATTGCCTGTGATGCATTTGAACCGGATAGCAGTGATAAGGCATCTTTACAGCGTGGCGCAAACACCTTTGTTAACTATTGCATGGGTTGTCACTCGGCTAAATATTCGCGCTGGGAGCGGGTTGCTGATGACCTGGGTATTCCCCACGGCATGGCTATGGAAAATCTGATATTTACCGATCAGAAAATTGGTGAACTGATGAAAATATCCATGAGCGAGCGCTCTGGTAAAGCGTGGTTTGGTGCGCCGCCTCCCGATCTGACGCTGGTTACTCGGGCTCGATCCGGCAAATGGGTTTATACCTATCTGCGTAATTTTTACGCCGATAGTAGCCGTCCCATTGGCATCAATAACAAGGTGTTTAAAGATGTCGGTATGCCCCATGCGTTGCTTGATTTACAGGGCTTGCCCGGCTGTGCGCCAGGGCCAGTATTGGCTGCTAACGGTGGTATCAAAGTTGACCCACTGACTAGTGAGCCCGTTCTGGATGACCCCTGTGGTAATTATGAATTGTTGACCGAAGGCAAGTTGTCTCCTGAACAGTTTGATGACGCGGTCTATGACCTGGTTAACTTTTTATCCTATATGGCCAACCCGGTGTTGAAAGAAAGCCGACAAACCGGTGTCTACGTTTTGCTGTTTCTCGCCTTCCTGCTAGTTTGGGTGAGCCTGTTAAATCGTGAATATTGGAAGGATGTCCATTAGGCCATTTATCAACCTGTATTTGTTTACTAGCGCCCCATATTTAGATGGGGGTTGTGCCTCCCCAGCGTAGGGAGCATCCAGATCATTAATGATTGACTGACACACTTGAGGTGGTACTGATGGGGATTGTTTCGAAACGATCGTCAATGACATTGTTCTCCGACCCCGCTTGCCATAGCTGCCATCGGGTGCGCATTGTCCTTGCGGAAAAAGGCGTTACCGTCGATATTGAAAATGTCGACCTTACTGCGATACCTCAGGAGCTGTCCGATGTTAACCCCTATGCGTCGGTACCGACCCTCGTGGATCGGGAGTTGACAGTCTACGAATCCAAAGTGATGATGGAATACCTTGATGAGCGCTTTCCACATCCGCCCCTGTTGCCGGTTTATCCGGTGGCAAGGGCGCAGCACCGCCAGTTTATGCACCGCATTGAGCGGGATTGGTGTGACAAGGTTGATCTTATTCTCGCTGGTGGCAAGTCTGCAGATGCTGCGCGCAAGGAGCTGCGTGATAGCCTGTTGGGTATCGCGCCGGTATTCGTCGAGCAACCTTATTTTATGCACGATGAGTTCACCCTGGTCGATTGCTGTTTGGCGCCTTTGCTGTGGCGTCTCGATATGCTTGGCATCAAATTACCTGCCACTAAACAGGCTAAACCCCTCTTGGACTATATGCAGCGCATTTTTGAGCGACCTGCTTTTAGGGCGAGTCTGACTGAAGTTGAGCGGGACATGAACAGCTGAGTATGTATTAGCTGTGGGTAAACCGCCTGCCAAAAATGGGTTTGTACCCTGTTGTAGTAAGGTGTATCTAGTAAGGAGCAGTTAGCAATAAGCCCAATATTAGCCAGATATAAGTTAGGCTACAAAGTGTGCAGTTAAATACAGTGTCAAGTTAATAGCCGGGCAGACATGATGGCCATGACCTCGAACCGACCCTATCTTATCCGTGCCTTCTTTGACTGGATAGTAGACAACGATTGTACGCCGCATCTATCAGTTAATGCCCTGGCAGAAGGTGTGGAAGTGCCACAGAGTTATGTATCCGAAGGTCAGATAGTTCTGAACATTGCACCCCGTGCGGTGATGGGTTTTGATATCAACAACGAAGGCATCAGCTTTAGCGGCCGATTTAGCGGCGTACCCACCAATATCTACGTGCCTTTCCATGCAATCATGGGCATCTACGCACAGGAGAATGGTCAGGGTATGGTTTTTCCTCCCGAAGAAACCCCACCTCCTGGGGCACCGGCAGCACCCAGTGATTCTCCTCGCCGATCGGGGGGTGATGGTAAGCCAGGCTTACGGATCGTTAAATAAGCGTGTTAAACAGAACCCTTAAATAACCATGTTACTGAGATACAAACGCTTAACGTGGTTTAAACAGGTAACACGGTAGATAGAATCAGATTAATTTGACTTGAAAACGAAGTAGCAATCCAATGGTAGTAAGATCTGCAAATTAAGAGACTTGCTAAAAAGAGCCCTTCTAATAGAGAGGGCTGTTAATAAATACTGGAGACAAATATGAGTGACCAATTAGTAATCTGCGGTTATGCCCGCACCCCAATGGGTGGAATGATGGGTACCCTGTCTGATATGACTTCGCCTCAAATGGGCTCTGCCGCTATATCCGCAGCACTACAGCGGGCCGGTGTCGATAAAGATGCCGTCGACGAAGTGTTGATGGGCTGTGTTTTACCGGCAGGTGTCGGGCAATCACCCGCTCGACAGGCGGCATTGGGTGCTGATCTACCGGTTGGCGTTGGCACCACAACGGTCAATAAAATGTGTGGTTCAGGCATGAAAACCGTGATGATGGCCTGCGATACGCTCGCTGCTGGTCAGGCGGATATCATCGTTGCCGGTGGTATGGAGAGCATGAGTAATGCACCGTATATTCTTAATAAAGCCCGTAGTGGTTATCGAATTGGTCACGGCGAAATGCTTGACCACATGTATATTGATGGCTTGCAGGATGCTTACACCGGCGGATTGATGGGTGCTTTTGCCGAGCAATGTGCTGATAAATACGAATTTAGTCGTGAAGAGCAGGATGCGTATGCCCTCGAGTCTCTGCGCAGAGCTAATCAGGCAATCGCCGATGGTCGCTTCAACGCTGAAATCGAACCCGTCACCGTGAAGAGCCGAAAATCCGAAACGGTAGTGGATACCGATGAGCAGCCTGGTAACGCCAGGCCAGAAAAAATACCCCATCTTGGGCCAGCCTTTAGAGCCGATGGAACCGTCACGGCAGCTAACTCAAGCTCAATTTCCGATGGTGCAGCGGCTCTAATGATCACTCGCCAAAGTGTTGCCGAAGCCAAAGGCCTGACACCGATTGCAGCGATTCGTGGTTATACTCAGTTCGCCCAGGAACCTGAGTGGTTTACTACCGCACCTGTCGGCGCAATGAAAAAACTCTTCGATAAAACCGGCTGGACGGTCGATGATGTCGATCTGTTTGAAATTAATGAAGCATTCGCAGTGGTAGCCTTAGCGGCGATGCGAGAGCTGGATTTGCCCCACGAAAAAGTCAACGTTCATGGAGGCGCCTGTGCTCTGGGCCATCCTCTCGGCACCAGCGGTTCTAGAATCATTGTTACCCTGCTGTCTGCTTTGCAGACCTATGGCAAGAAGAAGGGCGTGGCGAGTCTTTGTATCGGCGGTGGTGAAGCGACAGCTGTAGCGGTAGAGCTGCTGTAGTTTGTTTCCTGCAGTTTGTTGATATTTTTTTGATGTAGGTATTTAAATTTTAGCCATCTAAATTTTGATGTAAAAAAGCCCAGCAATGCTGGGCTTTTTATTGTTCGGCATTTGTTATCCCGTGCTTGTTTCAGATCAGTGATGAAATGCCGACGGCATCTGTCGACGGGCTAGTGTGGCTTATCATTGGTGGTTTTTGACCCTTGTTTAGCAAGGTGATTTGTTCCTCAAGACGACGGTCATCGACAGTCATCCGTTCACGGTGGCGTAAATAATCTAGCCAGTTTGCGATAACCACAGTTTCGGTAAAGTGCTCGTTTGGGTTTTCATCAAGCTGCCAGGACAAGGCGCCATTGCGTTTTCGCACACCTTTTACGGCGTTCATCAGGTGGAGAAAATTACCTTTGTCTGCCTCGCTAATGATGTACTCGCGGACCACGGTCACCGGGCCGTCTGTGGGGTCAATTGCAGCGGGATCCCTGATGTGATCTGGCAAAGGTTCTTCATGTTCATAGAGTGTGTGATCTCGATCCTGATTGCTTAGCGGCAGCAAGCTACCCAGCACTATTGTCGCTAGCGTTCCAAACCCGGCAATAGCCAGGCTGGCGGCGATACCCTGTTGGTCGGCAAGGTAGCCCCACATGGCACTGCTCGGTGTCGCACTAATACCATAAGCTAACATCAGGATCGCCATTGCTCTGGCCCTTACCCAGTCGGGTACGGTTAGCTGGCAGGTGACAATCAGCACAGAAAAGCTGGTGATCCAGGCGAAACCGAGCAATACAGCGATCACACTCACCGCCCACAATGCCGAGGCGCTGGCCAGTAGTAGCAAGCCACAGCCAAACAAAGCAGATGTTAGCGTGAATAAGCGATTGCGTGACCAGCGTTTATACAGGCGCGGCATAGTCATTGCGCCAGCCACCGAACCCAGGCCGGTCAGTGCCATGAAAATACCGTAGGTCTGGGCGCTGGCATTGAAGTCTCTAATCAGCAGCGCAGGCATTAATGACCAGAAGGCGCTGGCAAAAATAAAGAACACGATGCATCTAATCATAATTACGCGCAGGTCGGCATCGTGGAAGGTGTAGGTCAGGCCGTTTTTGAGCGCTTTGCCAAAGCGTTCCGGGGGCAGAAGGCTTTGTACGCCGATACTTTTAGGGAAGCGGATATAAAGAATCGCCGTAATCACAACAAAAGACACAGCGTTGATGGCAAATACCACGTAGGCACCGGAAAAGGCGATGATTAAGCCGCCGAGAGCGGGGCCGACTGCCTTACTGGCATTGGTACTTAGTGAATTCAGGGTGACAGCATTGTGCAGTTCACCTTTGGGCACAAATGCTGGAATACAGGCGGAAAATGCCGGGCGCATCATGGCGTTCCCGGTGGCTAGTGCAAAGGTCAGTATCAGTAACCACCACTCGGTGGTGAGGTTCTTATAGGTCAACACAGTCAAGAAGGTGGCTGACACCAACATCCAGAGATGCAGACCGAGCAGCATTTTTCGGCGATTGAAAATATCGGCAAATGCGCCCGCCGGGTAGGACAGCAGCAGGAACGGTAAGGTGGTTGCGGTCTGGATTAGCGCAATCATCACATTGGATGGTGCCAGACTGGCCATCATCCATGTGGCGCCGACTTCATTCATCCAGGTGCCGATATTGGATGCAGTAATGGCGATCCACATCGCTCGGTAGAGCGGGATTTTCAGAGGCGACCAGACGCTGTTATTCAAAGACATATCTACTGCGTATCGGCTGATTTCTAAGGCTGACTGGGTGACTTGTCAGAATCGGGCAGGCCTTGCCAGCGCTTCACCAGGTTTGTTTCGATACCCAGATAGTCCAGAGTGCGTCCGACGGTCTGGTCGATCATATCGGCGATGCTGGCGGGCTTGTTGTAAAACGAGGGTACAGGAGGCGCGATGATGCCACCCATTTCGGTTACGGTGGTCATATTGCGTAGATGCATCAGGTGTAAAGGGGTTTCTCGCGGCAACAGTACCAGCTTGCGGCGTTCTTTCAGGGTGACATTGGCTGCACGGGAGATGAGGTTGTTGTCTAAGCCTGCGGCGATAGCGCCTAATGTGTTCATGGTGCAGGGTGCGATGATCATGCCTGCCGTGAGAAAAGACCCGCTTGAGATACTGGCCGAAACGTCTTTGTGGTTGTGGACAACATCGGCTAACGCTTCTATATCAGCTTTGCTGTAGTTACTTTCGTGCCGGGCCGTTAGCACACCAGCTGGTGATAACAGCAAGTGTGTTTCAATACTTTTTAGCGAGGCAAGTGCTTCCAGCAAACGAATGCCATAAATCGTACCTGTGGCCCCGGTGATTGCGATAATTAGGGGTGTGCTCATAACAGCCTGGTTTGAAGTATTGGTTTGACGGTGCAGAAGAACAAGATAATGGTGAGTTCTGTCTATACCGGTTAAGTTTACACGATCGAGGTGATCAGTATTACCTGTCGAGGATAAATGTTCCCTGCTAATAACGGCCTTCGCTTGTCTTTGTCGGGATAACGACGGCTTTTTTCCATAGCGGCTATGCGATTTGTGACTAACAACTGGTTTGTTTTTCATGTTTAGATAAGGCCGCCTTCGGGCACTACACAGGTTTGGTGTCAAGACTGGATTTTGTGGAGATTCTCTCCTACGATCGGTTCGTGAAAAATAATGAGGGGTTTTAAATGTTGCGTTTTCGAAAATTTTCTAGCGTGCTTGCTGCAGTGACACTCGGTTATTTTCTCGCCGGGTGTGAGCAGGATACGGCTGCGCCAGGTGCTCGGGGGGCTCCGGAAGTTGTGGTCGCTGATGTTGTCGTTGCTGACGTCCCTTTGATAGTTGAACTACCCGGACGGGTCGCTCCGTTGCGTGTTGCTCAGGTTCGTCCCCAGGTCGGCGGTATCGTCAATAAAAGGCTCTTTGACGAAGGCAGTCAGGTCACCACCGGGCAGCAGTTATATCAAATTGAAGACGCGCTTTATCGGGCCAGTGTCGAAAGCGCCAAAGCGGAGTTAGCCCGGAGCGAGGCAGTGCAAGCCAAGGCCCGCCTCAGGGAGCAGCGCCTGATCAAATTGATCCACACCAAAGTGGTGAGTCAGGAGGACTACGATCTCGCCAACGCTGAATTAAGAGAAGCTGAAGCCGGGGTAGCGGCAGCTAAGGCTGGTTTGACGGTAGCCAATATTGATCTCGCTTACACTCGTATTGTTGCACCTATTTCTGGTCGTATCGGTAAATCCTTTATTACCGAGGGCGCGCTGATGGAAGCCGAGCAGGAAAACGAGCTAGCCGTTATCCAGCAAATAGACCCGGTTTTTGTCGATATCGCCCAGTCCAGCACGGAAATGCTACGCCTGAAGCGGGAGCAAGCTTCAGGCCGCCTGGTGCGCTCCACCGAGGCGATGACGTTGCGTCTGGTTCTGGACGATGGCTCCGACTATGAGCACACCGGCACCCTGGAATTTTCTGAGGTGAGTGTTGATGAAAGTACCTCGTCTGTGACTTTGCGCGGTGTGGTGCCAAATCCTGAGCACCTTCTGCTACCCGGTATGTTCGTGCGAACTTACCTTGAGCAGGGTATTAGAAAAGCCAGCATCCTGGCACCGCAACGAGGTGTCACCTATGACTATGCCGGGCAAGCTACCGCAATGGTCGTGGGTAAGGATAATAAAGCCGAACTGAGAGAGCTCAAAACCGCTCAGGCTATTGGAGATCAGTGGTTAGTGCTGTCGGGTCTGGACGTGGGCGATCGGGTCATTGTTGAAGGCCTGCAGAAAATCAAGCCGGGGGTCGAAGTGAACCCCGTGAACGCCTCTGAATCCAGCAGCGCAGCAACAGAGTAGGGGCTAGCTAATGTCTGATTATTTTATCGACAGGCCGATTTTCGCCCTGGTTATCGCCTTCATCGTCATGATCATCGGTGCAGTGTCCATCACCCAATTGCCTATTGAGCAGTATCCTGAAGTGGCTCCGCCCGGTGTCACTATCAGTGCTATGAACCCGGGGGCGTCGGCGCAGACGGTTCAGGACACGGTGATTCAGGTTATCGAGCAGGCCATGACCGGCATCGACAACATGCTGTACATGTCTTCGACCAGTGATTCTTCGGGTCGCGGTGAAATTCGTGTTAGCTTTTTGCCAGGTACTGACCCAAACATTGCCCAGATGCAGGTGCAGAACAAGTTGCAGGCGGCCATGTCGAAGCTGCCCCAGGCAGTGCGGGATCAGGGCGTCACTGTTAATAAGGCCGCAACCGGTGTGATGATGGTGGTAGCGATTAGCTCCACCGACGGGCGCTATGACACCTACGATGTGGGTGATTACATGGCGACCCATGTTATTGAGCCGATCAGCCGGATTAACGGCGTTGGCGAAGCCTCATTGTTCGGCGCGCAGTACGCGATGCGGGTCTGGCTGGATGCGGACAAACTCAACAGTTATCAGATTACGCCCAGTGAGGTGAACGCGGCGATTCGCTCTGAGAATGCCCAGATTCCGGCGGGAGAACTGGGTGCTGGGCCGGCCCGGAAAGGCCAGCAGTTGAATGCCACCATCCTTGCTCAAACCCTGTTAAAAACCCCGGAAGAGTTCGGGGATATTCTCTTGCGTGTAAAACCTGACGGCTCACCGGTGTATTTGCGTGATGTTGCTCGCATAGAAGTCGGCGGTGCCGACTACCAATTCCTGGGGCACTTTCAAGGTCGGGCAGCGGCCGGCATGGCGGTTCGCCAGGCTTCCGGTGCTAATGCCATTGAGACCTCAGCGGCGGTCAAAGCTAAGCTCGAAGAGTTATCCAAATTTCTGCCTGAAGGTATGTTGCTTGAACTCGCCTATGACACCACACCTTTTGTCGAGGTCTCGATTATCGAGGTGGTGAAGACCTTGTTTGAAGCCGTGGTGTTGGTGTTTTTTGTGATGTACCTGTTTTTGCAGAATCTGCGGGCGACACTTATTCCGACCATTGCGGTGCCGGTTGTGTTGTTAGGTACCTTTGGTGTGCTGCAGGCCTTTGGTTATTCCATTAACACACTGTCGATGTTTGGCATGGTGCTGGCGATTGGTCTCCTGGTTGATGACGCCATCGTTGTGGTAGAAAACACCGAGCGTTTGATGAGTGAAAAAGGCCTGTCAGCCAGAGATGCGACCCGGCAGTCCATGCGTCAAATTACCGGTGCTTTGATCGGTATCGGTGTGGTGCTCTCGGCGGTGTTTGTGCCCATGGCATTTTTCCCTGGTTCATCGGGTGCCATTTATCGACAATTTTCGGTCACCATTGCCACAGCGATGATTCTGTCGGTACTGGTTGCACTGATTCTCACTCCGGCCTTATGTGCCTCCATGTTGAAGTCCATTGATCCTGAAAAACTTCATGCTAGCACCGGATTTTTCGGCTGGTTTAACCGGGGTTTTGATAAAGCCTCGCTGTGGTATCAGGCCAGAGTTAGCAACATGCTCAAAAAGATGCTGCGTTACTTTGTTCTGTATGGCGTCATTATTGTTGCGGTGGCATGGTTGTTTCAACGTATGCCGACCTCGTTTATTCCCGAAGAAGATCCGGGGCTGATGTTTGCTCTGGTGCAAACCCCAGTGGGGGCAACGATGGAGCGCACCCGTGAGGTGATGGAGCAGGTTGAGGAGTATTTCAGAGAAGAACAAGCCGACACCGTCGCCACAGTTTATTGCGTGGTGGGTTCTAACTTTATGGGGCGTGGGCAGAATGCCGGTCAGTGCTATATAAAAATGCATGACTGGAGTGAGCGGATCCTGGATTCCCAACACGTTAAAGTGGTGTCCCGGCAATCGACCATGGATTTGGCAAAAATCAAGGACGCTCGTATATTCGTGATCTACCCACCACCCATCCGCGGTCTGGGTAATGCGGCGGGTGTGGATTTTATGCTCAAGGATATCAGTGGTCAGGGCCATGCCAAATTGTTGGCCGCCCGTAATCAGATATTGTTCGCCGCTTCAAAAGACCCTCGGCTGACCAAAGTGCGACCCAATGGCCAGGAAGACAGGCCGCAATTTAAGGTCGAGATCGATCGTCACAAAGCACGTGCGTTGGGCTTGTCACTGGATGAAATCAACAGCACCTTAAGTACCGCCTGGGCCTCTACCTACGTGAACGATTTTATTCATAATGATCGTGTTAAACAGGTTTACGTGCAGGGTGAAACCCAGTTTCGCATGTTGCCTCAGGATATTGACCACTGGTATGTGAGGAATCGTGAGGGCGGCATGGTACCGTTTTCCGCCTTTGCTTCCGGTCATTGGACCAAAGGTTCACCGCGTCTGGAGCGTTACAACGCTGTGCCTTCAATGGAGATAATCGCTGAGGCAGCGCCGGGTTATAGCTCCGGTGATGCCATTGCCGCTCTGGAAGAAATCGCTGAAAATTTACCGCCGGGCTTCGCCTACGAATGGACCGGGGCTTCGCTGCAGGAGACCTCTTCCGGCTCCCAGGCACCGCTGCTCTACGCGGTTTCTATGCTCTTTGTTTTCCTCTGCCTGGCCGCACTTTATGAAAGTTGGTCGATACCTTTTGCGGTCATGCTGGTGGTGCCATTGGGGGTCGTCGGTGCTCTGCTCGCTGCCTATAGCGGGGGGCTGGCCAATGATATTTTCTTTCAAGTGGCGGTGTTGACTACCATTGGTGTTGCCACCAAAAATGCCATCCTGATTGTTGAGTTTGCAAGAGAGCTGCAATCCGAGGGTATGGAATTGGTAGAGGCGACCCTACAGGCGGTACGCTTGCGCTTACGGCCAATCCTGATGACCTCGTTCGCCTTTATGATCGGTGTCTTACCGCTTGCGCTGGCCTCAGGTGCTGGCTCCAGTGGTCAGAATGCTATCGGCACGGGTGTGCTGGGCGGCATGTTTACCTCCACCTTGCTGGCGATTTTTCTGGTGCCGCTGTTCTTTGTGGTGGTGAGGCGCTGGTTTCCTGGAAAAACTTTAGTGCGTCTGGCTGACCACCCGGAAATATCAGATAAGTGAGGAGTGAGGAGTGAGGAGGATAGCCGCACCTACTAACTTAGCTGGGAAACCTTGCTGGAGCGATAGCTCAGGTGGATAAGCTCACCGAGGTCGGAAGTTAGAAGAGACTCTCGGCGCAAATCTTCTCCGCACGAATTGTGCGGCAAATAAATTCCGGCCTTAGTCAGATTTAAACGCTGGCATCACTTCTTTTGCAAACAGTTCAAGTGAAGCATTCAGTTTGGCGGGTTCCAGAATACCCTGAGGAATCAACAGAAACACTTCATCCAGCGGAATAGTCTTGCCGACTTCCGCGATGCGTCGCTTGATGGTCTCAGGTGAGCCAACCAATAGTTGCGGTACGCCTTGACCAAAGGGTTTCATCCAGGTGTCCCAGAGCCAGGCCATTTCACCGTACCATTCCTGGGCCAGAGCATCGGTTTCGGCGCAGACCATAATGCCGCCCCAGCAGGCCTGTTCGCCGGGCTGGTAAGCGATATCGAGTCGATCTGCTTCGTTACCCCATTCTTTCCATAGTAGTTTCAGAAAGTCAGTGTCTTCGGCGAGCACGATAGGTCGACCTTTGTGCTGAGCCCAGAATTTTGCCGAACGTAAACTGTGAGAGAAGCCACCGTAGAGGGGGATTTCTTTTTGCAAAGGCCGAGGGGCGATACCGATTTCATCGACCTTCATATCCGCCGACACGCCCTGACCATAGGTGGTGTAAACCGGGTGGTCGTGGGGATTGTGGAAATCCACCGAGGGAAAATCCCAGTATTTGCCATGATGTGAAAAGGTGTCTTCGCGCAAGGCCGTGGTGACGATATCGACAAACTCGGCAAAATATTCCCGGTTATCTTCATCGACCTGGGACTTGGAATTCCAGGGGCCAACAGCTTCTAATTGTGGCTGAATACGAAAATTATCGAGCCAGCGGGCCTGATAGCCGCGCACCATGCCGACACCCAGACGACCACCGAGCATGCAATCCAGAGTGGCAATTTTCTCGGCAGTGACCAGCGGGTTGTTGGTGGTAGAGACAAAACCACAGGGAATAATACGCAGATTTTTGCTGTGCTGACCCAGCCACATGGACATCAGGCAGGGGTCGTTGGAGGCTTCCATGCCTTCGATTTGCAAATGATGTTCGGGGTGACCAAAGCCAAAGTAGCCTAGTTCGTCTGCCAGTTGAGCGGACTCCCCTAATTCGGCCAGCATGCGGCTATACAGTTCAGGGTTTTTCCCCGCCATCCCGACCTCGAGTTCTTCGCGGCGACCGACGGTGCAGTAAACAAATAGATTAAATTTCATAAGGGCTTATCGCCTCGATTCCATGGCCTTAATTTTCAAGGCATTATTTCCAGGGCCTTACTTTCAAAGCATCAATTGGTGGCCTGGGCGTTATTATCGATCACTACCCGACCTTTGATTTTACCGGCCAGAATGTCGGTGGCTAATTGAGGCACCCTGGCCAAAGGCTCTACGGTATATATTTCGGCGAGTAAGTCGTGATCTACCAGTTCGGTCAGGGCATTCCAGGCGCGTTGCCGACGAGGCAAAGGTGCCATCACAGAATCTATACCGCGCAAAGTGACGCCACGTAAAATAAAGGGCATGACATTGCTGGGTAAACCGACACCGCCGGCGAGTCCACAGGCGGTGACAATGCCTTCGTATTTAGTTTGAGCGATAGCCGTGGCCAGAGTGTTAGCACCGACGGTATCCACTACCGCAGCCCAGGTTTCGCCTTCCATGGGTTTGGGATCGCGGGCCAGATCTTCGCGGGCGATAATCTCAAAGGCACCGAGTTTTTCCAGGAAGGTTTTGGCTTCATCGACACGTCCTGTGGAAGCGGTGACCTGGTAACCGAGTTTGGCCAGCAGCATGACAGCGACGGAACCGACACCACCGGCAGCGCCAGTGACCAACACGGGGCCATCTTCTGGCTTGACGCCCCAATCCTGTATGGCCAGCACACAAAGCATAGAGGTATAGCCAGCGGTACCGATGGCGGTGACTTCTTCAAGGGAAAAAGCCTCGGGAATGCGCACCAGCCATTCGGCTTTAAGCCGCTGCTTCTGGCTGTAGCCGCCCCAGTAACGTTCGGATAGGCCATAACCATTAACCAGCACGCGATCACCGGCTTTAAATTCTGAATTGCGAGATTCGATAACCGTTCCGGCCAGATCGATACCGCCGACCATAGGGTATTTACGGACGATGGGCATAGCGCCAGTGATGGCCAGGCCGTCTTTGTAGTTTACGGTTGAGTAGGCGACATCGACCAATACCTCTTCGTCAGGCAAATCGGCAAGCTGGAGCTGTTCGACTGTGGCGCTTATAGCCTCGTCATTTTTATTGATAACAAGTGCTGAAAATGTATCGCTCATACTGGAGGTCCCCTAAATATATTTTACGGGTGTGCGGCTTTATTACTAATGGCTGCTAAAGGTAATTGTGCCAACTTTCGTCAGCACATTCAGGTGTGGGTTTAGCCAGTGACGATTTTGGCGTACTTGCCCTGATAAAAACCCAGTGGTTCGACATCGGGGTTATCCATTGCAAAGACCCGCCCAACAATAATGATGTGATCACCGCCTTCGTAGAGATGTTCGGTGGTGCATTCCAGACGCACACTGTAATCGTTCAGCAGTGGTGTACCACCTTCGCCCTCAGTCCAGGCGATTTCAGAGAATTTATCGACATCTTTGGTGGCAAACAGACGAGAGGCATCTTCCTGACCGGAGTGCAGAACATGAATGGCGAAATGCTTCGCTTCCATAAAGGCATCGTAACTGTTGGCATTTTTAGCAATGGCCCACAGAACCAGGGGCGGATCCAGGGATACCGACGAAAAGCTGTTTGCTGTACAGCCGACATTTTCGCCGTCTTTGCTTTTTGCTGTAACGACGGTTATACCGGTCGCAAAGCAGCCCATGGCATCGCGAAATTCTCTAGCATCTAAAGTCATAGTGGTTTTGCCTCAAAGTTAAAACGTGATATCTCGAAATTAAAAATTAAATACTCTATCCAACAGAAAACCCGTTAGCAGCAAGCACTAACAGGTTTGTGTGCGTCGGTGGCCCGATTGTTCAGGCTCTTTAACCCTTATCGCTAGTCGTGTCTCGGTGAGACCAGGTCTCCGTGGGGCTAAGTCTCCGTGAGCCACGATGGCTGAGACTGCATAATGTACCACAGCGCTATAGGGGGTGAAACATAGCGCGCCAGATCAGGGGTTGGCCTGAACCGATGGTCGTTCAGACATCCGGGCATACCAGGCTCGCAGGTGCTGACAGTCATCTGGTATCTCGGTCTTAATCCATTTGGCGAAATCGCAGCTCACCAGAGCAGTGATGTCAGCCAGGGAGAATGTATCGCCGGCGACGTATTCGTTACTGGCCAGTTGTTGGTCAAAGTCTGTGAAGAAGTTGGGCAGCCGTAGCATACCTCGCTCGGCCAGTTCTGCAGATTGCGGATAATTGTGCGGGCCGACAACGGCGCGATCTGCAAAGCCTTTTGCGGTGTTACGAAACACTTCTGCTACCGCCAGCAGGCCATTCATGAAAGCCAGATGCTCCCACATTTCCACCAGACCTTTTTCCGCAGGGCTGCGACCTAAGAGCGGCGGTGTTTCTGGGTAGGCGGCTTCAAAGTAGTGGGTAATGCCACGAATCTGGCTGATACAGGTGCCGTCATCCAGCTCTAGCATGGGTACATCGCAGGCCGGGTTTTTGGCCAGGTATTCGGGTTGTAGCTGTTCCTGTTTCATTAGGTCGACAGCAACGCGTTCTACTTCAATGCCTTTTTCTGAGAGAAAAATATTAACCCGGCGGGGATTGGGTGCGTTGGGGAAATCGTATAGTTTCATGGGCTTGCTCCGGCAATTATTATTTAGCGAGTTGAGATTTGTCTGGTTGGTACGAGGGGCTCATATCGTAAAAGGCACTATTATCGGGTGCTATTTTTTAACTAGCTGTTCATTGGCTAGCTATCAATTGACTGTACGCCCCAGTAATGAAAATCATAGCACAGGGAATTGTTGAATTAGACCCGAGCAGGCTTAAGCCATACCGCAATTTGAACTACCCTTATTTCGACTATCATAGGCGCTCAGAATTAAAGGTGAGATAGAAATTAAACTAATCAGGAATTCAAGTGAGCAGTAACGATACCAGGCAAAACACCTTATTGTCCCTGGCCGATGCCCGGCAGCGTATGCTGGGGGCGGTGAGGCCATTGTCCGCAAACGAGCCTGCAAAGGAAACAGTCCCGCTGGACGACTTGGCGGGCCGGATTCTTGCCGAAGATGTTGTCTCGCCTTTGAACTCGCCACCGGCTGATAACTCGGCCATGGATGGTTATGCTTTGCGTGGGCGGGATGCCATTGAATACACTCGTTTGCAGGTGGTTGGTAAGGCCATGGCGGGTGAACCCTTTGACAGGCCGGTCGAGGCAGGACAGGCGATTCGCATTATGACCGGCGCCTTCCTCCCCGAGGGGGCAGATACGGTCGTCATGCAGGAGAATGTATCCCGGGAGGGCGATCAGATTGTCCTGAGCCGTATCCCGAAAACCGGTGAAAACGTTCGCCAGGTAGGTGAGGATATCCGCCGTGGAGAAGTGCTGCTGACGGCGGGTCACCGACTTGGCCTGGTTGATATCGGCCTGCTGGCGACCCTGGGCCTGGCGGAGGTTACTGTGCTAGCACCACTTAAAGTCGCACTGTTTGCCAGTGGCGATGAATTGCGGGCACCCGGACAAGCGCTCGGCCCAGGCGATATTTATGACAGCAACCGCTATTTTCTCAAGGCTATGCTGACTCGACTGGGCTGCCAGGTCATCGACCTGGGTGTCATTGCCGATGATCTTGAACAACTGCGCAAAGCCTATCGATTGGCAGACGAGCAGGCGGATGCGGTGCTAACCTGCGGGGGGGCTTCGGTGGGTGAGGCTGACTACGCCCAGCAGTTGCTAGGTGAGTTGGGTGAGGTGGGTTTCTGGAAAGTGGCGATTAAGCCGGGCAAGCCCTTTATGTTTGGTCAGCTCCGCAACAGTGTGTTTTTTGGATTGCCGGGCAATCCGGTTTCAGCTTTGGTGACTTTTCATCAACTTGTGTTGCCGACCTTACAGGCAATGCAGGGAGCCAAGCCCGAACAGCCGCTAAAATTAGCGGCGCGTAGCACCCAGGAAATTAGGCGCAATCGCCAGCGGCTGGATTTTCAGAGAGGGGTCTACAAAGCTGACGGCAAAGGTGGTTTTGAGGTAAGCCCGGATCAACAACAAAGCTCCGGTGCCCTCGGCCCAATGAGCCGTTGTAACTGTTTTATTTTACTCACTGCCGGAGAAAGCCCGCTGCAGGTTGGTGAGTCAGTCGAAATTTTGCCCTTTGATAGATGGCTTCAGTGAATTTGATGCCCCTAAACTTACCAACTAATCAACCTCTAGATACTCTACGTTTAAAACATTAATTTTTAAATAATCGGAGAACAATATGACCAGAAAACACATCTTAGCAGGCGTTAAAGTGCTCGACTTTACTCAGCATGTGGCGGGACCATCCTGTACGCGAATGATGGCGGAAATGGGTGCCGAAATTATCAAGGTGGAGTTAGCGCCCTTTGGCGATCAGATACGTTATGTCGGATATCAGAAAGGTGGTCGAGGACTTTATTTTTTACAACAGAACCGGGGTAAGGACAGTCTCTGCATCGACGTGAAAACCGAAAAGGGTAAGGAAATCCTCTACGAATTGATTAAAAAGGTCGATGTGCTGATCGAAAACTTTGCCCCCGGCGTTATTGGTCGCCTGGGCTGTAGCTGGGATGTAGTCCACGAGCTTAATCCCCAATGTGTCATGTGTTCCATATCCACCTTTGGCCAGACCGGCCCGCTGGCAGATCTGCCAGGCTTTGACTACATCGGTCAGGCCTATTCC
Source organism: uncultured Pseudomonadales bacterium (assembly GCA_937998635.1). Classification (GTDB taxonomy): domain Bacteria; phylum Pseudomonadota; class Gammaproteobacteria; order Pseudomonadales; family Porticoccaceae; genus HB2-32-21. Next base: position 930 of record CALLDA010000027.1, on the reverse strand, counting down.
GGCATCACGAGTTTGATTGGCGAAGCGGACAGTCCACCCAGCATACCGGCTGCGGCCATTGGCGACACTATGACCGGCGCTCACGCACTGGCGGCGATTAACGGTGCCTTATTTCACCGTGCCATGGGCGGCGAGGGCGAATATATTGATGTCACCTTGCTGGACAGCTATTTCCATTGCCATGAAATGTACGTGGGTATGTACAGCGCCAGTGACGGCAAGCTGGCTCCCCGACGTAATGGTTCCCATCAACGGCTGGGTTGTCCCATGGGCGTGTTTCAGGGTAAAGACAGCCATATCATGATTATCGCCACCCACCCCCAGTGGCAGCGTTTATGTGATGTGATGGAAATGCCCGAGCTGCGTACGGATCCACGCTTCGAAGACCCGAATAATCGTATTCGCCACCGCCACGAGCTAATACCCATTATCGAGGCGTGGCTACAAAGTCAGCCCAGCGATAAAGAAACGATCGTCAAACTTGAAAAAGCCCGCATCCCGGTAGCGCCGGTCCTGTCCCTGCCCGAAGCTATGGAGCACCCACACCTGGTCGAGCGGGGCACAGTACGGACGGTCACCCAGCGGGGCGCTGGTGCCTTCAAAATGCCAGGTATGCCACTGCGCTTTGGCAGCTTTCCCGCAGAAAATGAACTGGAAGCACCCTATCGCGGTGAGCACAACTTGAAGGTGCTCAGCGAGTATCTGGGTTATGACCAGGCCCAGGTCGCGGCATTAACGGCGGAAGGCATTTTATTGGATGAAGAAGTGTTAGATGAAGAGGTCCCCGACGGGGAAGCGGAAGCGAGTTAGGCTTGACTTGTGTTGTGTCCGGACAGTTGTTGGGTATTAGACAGGTAGTCTATAAAAGGGATGAGGCGAAAGGGAGCAGCAATCTTGAGCGCAATCGCGAGGACTAAGTACTTTTAAGTT
>CALLDA010000026.1 GCA_937998635.1 uncultured Pseudomonadales bacterium | reverse complement strand
GCTGAAGAAAAATAACGACAAAACTTGTCCAGCCAGGGCGATATAGCGGACAGTGGTGAGTCTGCGCAGATTTTGCCGCGCAGCAGAGATATTGGCTGAGGTGTTTCTCATTCGCCCATGCTAACAAATAGCCTCGAATCTACCCAGCGTTGCACTCGAATCGTTCGGCCATGTCCGTCGAGCTAAGCCTATAAAGCTAGGCCCACAAAAAGGCTAAGCCCACAAAAACCGGCGCTTGCTACCAGCTTATATTCATAGCGATAAAAAGGTTGCGTCCTCGGCCGGGAAGCCGCTCACCAAGAGCGATATCACTGTCGCTGTTGCGGTTGTAGCCAGACAGATGATCGACATAATTTTTGTCGAGCAAATTATCGATACCGGCGCTGATTTTGAATTGCTTACTGACACGGTACTGGCCCTGGACGTTAAGCAAGCCGTATCCGGCGCTGTCCTGTTCATCGTTATAGCCGGAGGTTTTCGATTGTTTTGCGTATAGCACGGACTCCAGACGAGCGCTCAAGGCGGCTTTTTGCCAGCTCACCGCCAGGGAGTGATTAAGAGGGGCGATACGATAAAGGTTGTCGTCATTATCTTTGTCTTCGCCGCGAACGTAGCTGAGCACGCCGTCTAAACGCCAGTTGTCATTCAGTATCAGGCCATAACGACCATCAAAGCAGTAGAGTTCAGCATCGATATTGTTGAATTGCAGAGGTGCCTGCCCGCTCATCATAGTCCCAAGCATATTGGCGCTCAGGTTGTTTGACGGTGTGCCCTGGATGAAGTCATCCACCTTGCGAAAAAACACCTGTCCACTCGCGTAGACCTTGCCCGTCTGCCAATCCAGACCGGTGTTGATCTCGTAATTGACCTCACTATCGAGGTCAAGGTTGCCGATATAGGAGCGTCCGTCGGCGAGGCCACCAGTGGCTTCCAGGGGCAACCATAAATACAGTTCCTGATAGGACGGGGCACGGGTTTTTCGAGCGATGCCGATGTTAAGACCTGTGGTGTTGGTCAGCGGCCTACTGGCTTTGACGACGATATCGATATTGTCGAAGCTCTGATCGCGCTCACCGCTGTTGAAGCCGCCGGCCAGCCCGTCAGCCAGGTTTTGCATCATTGGCATCATGCCAGCGGCAGATACGTCGTCACTGTCCATATTGACGCGGTTGTAACGCAGGCCGGCTTCGATTTCCCACTGCTGTGTAATGTGTTTCCACTCAGCAAATAGGCCATAAATATATCTCTCAGCATCTGAGAAATTCTGCACCGCAAACATGGCCATATTGGGATTGGTGATCAGGGCATCATGGACAACCTTTGTGCCGTCGATACCGACAGTGAGGACATCATCGCCAAGGGGAACTTCAACGCTACCACCCCAGCTAAATTGCCGTCCGGTGGCATTATTTTGCCTATACATCATGGGATTGGCATTGCTGCGCAAAGAAAAATTGTCCATGAGGTGATCGACATGGCTATAGCCGACCCGGGTACGGAAGGTCATGTCCTTGTAGTTGGTCGTAGCGTTTAAGTTGGCGATGTCGGTGTGGATATAAGCAATATCCATTGGCAGGGCGGGAGTGCCCGTGTCGTTGGTATCGAGTTTGCCGCCCGATAAAGTTACGTTACTCGCGTCATTCTGCCAGGCGTAGCTCAGATCGTAACGCTCTCGACGATAGCCGGTGTCGGCGAGCTTGTCTCCCTTACCGCTTTCCCCGTCGTTACCTTCGTCATAGGAGGCTAAGGCCGCTAGCTTATGTTGATCATTCGCTATGACTGCTTTTAAACCATGATTAACACCGTCATCGAGAGTACCGTAATGACTACCGATGGCGCCTGAAATTTCGGTGTCCTCAGTGTCCGCAAATTCGCCCCGATCAAGCGTGGCGACGATATGTCCACCAATGGCTTCCTGGCTGGCTGACACGGGCGCTATACCTGGTGTTACCTCCAGTGATTTGAGCAGTAGCGGGGGAGCGTATGACAGGGGAGCATCCATCGCGTTGGGGCCGCCGCTGAGCACCGCGTCGTTATCCATAGACACCGTGACCCGATCACCAAACAAACCGCGGTACTGGGCGATCCCGGTGAGCGGTCCGTTACTATTGATATTGGCACCAGGCATTGATTTGAGCAGGCTTGCACTGTCGGTTTGAGACATGGCTATCGGTTCAGGCGCTGGGAAGACGGGTGAATCCTCGTCGCCCAGAATTATAATTTCTTCGATATCGGTTTGATCCGTACTGGCAATTATTTGGCCGGCCATTGGTAATGCTAATGAGGCAATTACCACGTTTAAAAATAGCTTCTGCATGCCGCTAGCTCCGCTCGGTTTCGAAAGCTGAATACTACTTGCGAGCGGGGACATTGCCGATGTGACATATTGTCGCACTGGACTCTTGAATGAATGCTTTGCTGGCAGGATTTTCAGGCGCAGTGCTTGTGTTAGCGGCAGTGGAAGCAATAGTCGAAGGGACAAGCAAAGCTCCCGCGGCTATAATGCGCGGCCAAATCGCCCTCGCTTAAATCCATACAAACCTTATGAGTTCATATCAGGAAGACCTCGCCCGACGGCGAACATTTGCAATTATTTCTCACCCGGATGCGGGCAAGACCACCATGACCGAGAAGATGCTCCTGTTCGGTAACGCGATACAGGTGGCGGGCACGGTTAAGGGTAAAAAAAGTGATCGCCATGCGACCTCTGACTGGATGGCCATGGAGAAGGAGCGGGGGATTTCGGTCACCTCATCGGTGATGCAGTTCCCCTACAATGGGCGTACGGTAAATTTGCTCGATACCCCTGGGCATGAGGATTTTTCAGAGGATACCTACCGAACACTAACTGCGGTCGATTCGGTGTTGATGGTTATTGACGGTGCCAAGGGTGTCGAGAACCGAACCATTAAATTGATGGATGTGTGCCGGCTCAGGGATACGCCGATTTTAAGTTTTATCAATAAGATGGATCGTGATATCCGTGATCCGGTTGAGGTGCTTGACGAAATTGAAGATGTGCTAAAAATTACTGCTGCGCCGATCAACTGGCCACTGGGCATGGGCCGTGATTTCAAAGGCGTGTACGACCTCTATCAGGATCGTATTCATGTTTATACCCAGGGACAGGGCAGCCAGATTCCCGATGATATTGAAATTGAAGGGCTGGATTCTGATGCCGCCCGTGAGCTATTGGGTTTTGATTATGACAACGCCTGTGAGCAAATAGAGTTGGTGCGGGGAGCAAGTAGTGAATTTGATCTCGATGCCTACCTGGCCGGTGAATTAACCCCGGTATTTTTTGGCACCGCACTGGGTAACTTTGGTGTCCGGGAAATGCTTAATCATTTTGTTGAGTGGGCACCAGCGCCCCTCGATCGTTTTGCTAAAGAGCGGGAAGTCTTCGCCTGCGAAGAAAAATTTTCGGGTTTTATTTTTAAGATCCAGGCCAATATGGATCCACGACACCGTGACCGTATTGCCTTTATGCGCATTTGCTCAGGGACGTATTCGCGGGGTATGAAAATGCGTCACGTGCGTATCGGCAAGGATATTCGTATTGCCGATGCGGTCAGCTTTCTGGCCGGCGAGCGGAGCAATGTTGGCGAGGCCATCGCTGGTGATATTATTGGCCTGCATAACCACGGCACCATACAAATCGGTGATACGTTTAGCGACGGTGAGGATTTGAATTACACTGGCATTCCTCATTTCGCCCCCGAGCTATTCCGCTTAATTAGACTAAGAGACCCATTAAAAACCAAGCAGTTACGTAAAGGACTTAAACAATTATCTGAAGAAGGTTCCACCCAGGTATTTTTTCCGGTGGAGAACAACGACATTGTTGTAGGGGCGGTTGGTCAGCTTCAGTTTGAGGTCGTCGCCTATCGTCTGAAAGATGAATACGGTGTCGAAGCCATCTATGAGCCTGTTAGTGTTTACACTGCGCGCTGGGTGTCCTGCGAGGACCCTAAGCTGATGGCAAACTTCAAACGCAAAGTGGCGGATAATTTGGCCCTGGATGGCGGTGGCTATTTAACGTATCTCGCGCCGACGAGAGTCAATCTAAGTTTGGCCGAAGAGCGTTATCCTGATGTCAATTTTGTCGCGACACGGGAACATTGAGCCTTTTTTAAGAGAAAAAGTGTTAAGCCAAAAAGTGCCGTGGGGAAAAGTGCAAGGAAAGACAGGCTGAAGATCTAATTTTCAGGAGCAGACGATGAGAAAAGCAAGCAGTATCGAACTCACCCGACGAGCGCTAGACCTGGTCGAACATGGCGATACCACACGCTCTGACGATATTTATATGAGTCCGGTTGAGTCTTATATCTGTCCGGAATGGTTGGCTCAGGAGAAAGCAATTCTGTTTAAGGAATATCCCCTTCTGGTGGCTTTTTCCTGTGATCTTCCCAACGCTGGCGACTTTATTACCAATGACGACGTGGGTGTACCCCTGCTGGTCATTCGGGATAAAAAGGGCCAGATCAACGCATTTTTTAATACCTGCCAACATCGCGGTTCGAAATTGGTCACCGGTTGTGGACGTGCTCAAGGTGGTTTGATTTGTCCTTATCATGCCTGGAATTATGAGTTTGATGGTGAGCTTAAAGTGATACCCGACGCGGTGAGTTTCCCTGGTGTCAATAAAGCTGAGCGTTCATTAAAGTCGCTGCCGGTGGTAGAGAAGTACGGCATGATCTGGGTGTGCCCAACACCGGGAAAGACCTTTGACATTGACGCCCAGCTCGGTGGTTTAAGCAGCGGCATGGTAGATGACCTTAAGGCTTACGAATTTCAAAACTATCATCCCTATGCCCAGCGCAGAATGCACCGCAAGATGAACTGGAAGTTGTTGCTCGACACTTTTCTAGAGCCTTATCACTTTGCGCCCTTACACGCGACCACGGTTGGCCCCCTGGTTCATCACAATATGTGCTTACTCGATACTTACGGGCAAAATCTACGCGAGGCCGTGATTCGAAAATCAATTGATAAATTGGCTGATGAACCTGAAGACAACTGGGATTTCCCCCTTCACTCAGCGCTGGTTTATATGCTCTTTCCCAATGCCGGTTTGATTATGCAGCGGGATCATGTGGAGCTGTGGCGCTCCTATCCAGTAGCCGATAAGCCCGACGAATGCATTGTGCAGATGGATTACTACATTCCAGAGCCGGCCGAGACCCAGTCGGCAAAAGACCACTGGGAACGCAATATGGATTTAGCGGTGAATACCGTTATCAAAGAGGATATCCCGGGCGTTGAAGGGATTCAGGTGGGTTTAAGTAGTGGGGCGCTTACTCACAGCACCTTTGGCCGATGTGAACCGGCGCTAATTCATTTTCAGCGTGAGATAGCAAAAAGTATTGGCCGTGCTTGAACAAAAGCAATGCCAGGCTAAAGGCGGAACGAAAAAAGCCCGGACACTATCCGGGCTTTTTAATGAACAGCTGACTTTATCAGGCAGCTTTTTCTGCGGCCTGCTCAGCACTACCTTTACGTAATAACTTACCAGGAACGGCACCGGTGCATACACCATCTTCAAAGGTGACCACACCGTTGACCATGATGGCACGGTAACCAATGGCTTTCTGAATCCGTCGCCATTCGCCGCCAGGCAAATCGTAGGCGATATCGCCAACCCAACCACCACCGCTGTCCAGCTTGTCCAGATCATAGACGACGATGTCAGCCCAGGCACCTTGCTTGAGCGTACCACGATCTCTAAAACCTGCGGCTTTGGCAGGTAATGCCGATAAACGGAAGTGGGCTTCTTCCAGCGTGATCCTGGCTTCATCACGTACCAGCCACCTGAGGAAGTCAGTGGTATAACCGCCACCGGTAAAGAACTTGGTGTGCGCGCCACCATCGGAAACGCCGGGAATGGTGTAGTCAGAATCGTTCATTATTTCCGCCATAAATTCGGCATTGGTGCCGCGATCTGGGCCAGTGAACTCGGCATTTAGGTCACACAGTGCAGAGAGATCAAGCATCACTTCAACAGGGTGTTTGTTCTCTTCCTCGCCCACTTGTTCAAGGGATTTGCCCTGGTAGTGTTCCAGCTCGGGCTGCTTATTGACGCCGGTAATGACCAGTTTGGGCACTGCGCCACCCACGCCCGCCTGGATGGCCTTGAGTTTTCTGTCCGCCGCATCGGTTTCGAGCACAACATTGGCGCGCAACTTGGCATCCTTTATCTTTTCCAGTTTTTCTTCCTTGGTGCCGGTAGTTAACTCACGCCATGCTGGACTGGCATCGTAGAGATTCCAGTGTTCCAGCGTAAAGGCAAAGCCTGAGCGCAGCGTGCCGCACTGACCATAAATAGGTAAACCTTTCTCGCGAGCCCCTTCCAGCCATTCCAGACTTTTTTGGTGAGGCACAGGATTTCTTTTTCCAGGCACGATGGCATTGTGCAAGATGGGTCGTTTGGCGACATCAGCCAGTCTTTCCACGAAATCAAGATCTGATCGCATATTACCCGTGGCCTGGGTAATTTGAATAAAGCCTTCATTGCGTTCACGCAGTACCTCGGCGAGGCAAAAAATATCCTCGTCGCACATTGTATCGGTAACCATTGGCGTGCCGTCATAGTCAGCCTGGGAGGAATTGGGCCCCAAACGTTGAATGGAAAAGCCACACAAGCCTGCGTCCATACCTTCGTGGAGCAGACGTTGCATTTCTTTCTGTTCTGCTTTGGTGGCAACGCGGGTTTTAGCGGCTTCGAGACCCATGACGTAAGTCATCAGCGATGCAGTCGGCATGTACTGAATGCAGTTAACGCCTAGCGGCGCACGGGCGAGGGAGTCGAGATACTCGGGGATGGTTTCCCAGTCCCACTTCATACCTTCTTTGATGCAGTCGTAAGGAATGGCTTCGGTACGCACCATGGTCAATACAGAACGTTCCTGGTATTCAGGTTTAACCGGCGCAAAACCAAAACCACAATTACCCAGAACCACGGAAGTAACGCCGTGCCAGCCAGAGATCGTGCAGTAGGGATCCCAACGAATTTGTGCATCGTAATGAGTATGTAGGTCAACAAAGCCGGGGCAAACAACCAGGCCTTCGGCTTCA
>CALLDA010000025.1 GCA_937998635.1 uncultured Pseudomonadales bacterium | reverse complement strand
ACTAACGAATATGGATTTAAGGATATTCATAGTAAATCCTGCTGTTGTAATTTCGAGAAAATTATAAAGCGCTTAAAGACTCAAAGCGGGCGATGCCAATAAGACCTTAGCAGGGCCAAAGCGTTCCACTGCGACGTACTGGCCTTTATCGCGAAGCACTGATATCGGGAAGCCTTGATATCGAGAAGCCCTAACCAGCTACAACTTGTAGCTGCAAATAAAATTACGGCGTGGATTACAAGAAGTGCAGGAAAAGCTAACGAAAAATTTTATTTTCCTCAGCAAGCGGTTATTACAGGCGTTTTATTGATCTAAGAGCTCTATTAATCCAGGCGCTTCTTTTTTTAAAATAACTGCTAAAAGACAGACCTATCTAAGACTCGACACGCACCCTTCCATTACGAAAGAGTGCGTGGCCTAAGTCAGACAATTAAGCGGATCATCAAGCAGCCACGGCCCCACCATCCACCGTCATAGTATGACCGGTGACGAAAGATGCCTGATCGGAACACAGCCAGGCCACGGTATCACCGATTTCTCGTGGCTCGCCGAAACGACCGACGGGTTCGAAGGCGACCATTGCTTCACGCATGCCGGGATGACCTTCCAATTGAGCATTTAACAATGGCGTCTCTATCATGCCGGGGCAAACGGAATTAACTCGTATATTTTTAGTGGCGTATTCCAGGGCCGCCGACTTGGTCAGGCCGTTAACACCGTGCTTCATCGCGCAATAGGCCGACACTTGTTTCGAGCCCACCAAGCCCGCGATCGAAGCCGTACTAACAATAGCGCCGTTGCCCTGTTTCAGCATCTGCAAGATTTCATACTTCATGCAGAGAAATACGCCTTTCAAATTAACCCGATAATTCAGGTCAAAGTTTTCTTCCGTGGAATCCGCCAGGCGTGCAAACTCACCGGCTAAGCCAGCATTGTTAAACGCGCAATCCAGTTGTCCGAAAGCTTCGACCGCTTTAGCGACCATGGCTTCGACTTGCGCTGCTTTGGAGACATCGCAATTTTGATAAACTGCTTCACCACCCGCCTGTTTAATCAGCTCGACGGTTTCAGCACCGCCCTTGTCGTCAATATCTGAAACCAGAACCTTCGCGCCCTGCTGACAAAAAGACAGTGCTGCGGCGCGACCGATTCCCGATCCAGCCCCAGTTACCAAGCCTACTTTACCTTCTAAATAACCCATTGTTGTAACTCCAACTGTTTGTATTAATTACAAATATATCTGTCTATTTAATACTCAGACCGCAATTAGGCTGCGACAATACCGCCATCCACGGGCATGGCATGACCGGTCACAAAAGAGGCCTGATCAGAACACAACCAAACCGCAGCCCTGCCGATTTCCTCAGGCTCGCCAAGACGACCGATGGGCTCCATGGCAATCGTTGCTGCGGCCATTTTTGGCTTTTCCTCCATGAGCCGTTCCAACATCGGGGTTCTTATCGCGCCTGGACAGACCGCATTAACGCGGATTTTCTTGGTGGCATATTCCAGCGCGGCGGATTTAGTCAATCCGACGACACCATGTTTAGCGGCGACATAGGCACCCATATATTTACCGCCCACCAGCCCAGCAATAGAAGCCGTGCTAACGATTGAGCCGCCATTTTCCTGTTTCAACATTTGTTGTATTTCGTACTTCATGCACAGAAATACACCTTTTAAATTCACCTTGTAATTAAAGTCGAAGTTTTCTTCCGAACAAATATGAACCGGTGCCGATTCGCCCTCAACACCGGCATTGTTGTAAGCGCAATCGACCCGGCCATGTTCCGCCACCACCCCGGCAATTAAAGCTTCAACGTCTGCGGCTTTTGAAACATCGCATTTGATAAAGGATGCTGCACCGCCACTTTGTTTGATCAGGTTTACGGTTTCTTCACCTCCGGTGACATCAATATCGGAGACAACCACAGTCGCACCCGCATCGGCAAAGCACAGTGCCGAGCCCCTGCCTATACCTGAACCAGCACCTGTTATGACCGCTATTTTTCCGTCTAATATTCCACTCATTGTTTTTCCTCTTTTGGTTTTTATCTAATGTATTTGAAAATTGGATTATAAGGTTTTATTAGCTATTACCTTCCCTCGGTCTTGATCACATCGGCTTCGTAAAGCCGGTCAATATCTGCGTTAGAGTAACCCAGGTAGCCGGACAATATTTCCCGATTACTTTCTCCCAGGGCTACGGCTTCCAGGGGTAGCTCGTCGGGAAAGTCCGAAAATCGCAGGGGCATACCGGGGATTTGGAACTCCCCCATGACCGGGTCATTAATGGTTCGCACGGTTCGCCGCTCGACAAGATGGGGATGATCCATAGCCTCTTGCACGGACAGGATGGGCGCGACCGGAACCTTGGCATCTTCCAATATTTTCAACGCGACCTCGTCACTTTCCTGGCTTTGAATCCAGTCCTCAATGATTTCCACCAGGGCATCATTATTGGCCACCCTCAACTCATTGGTTTCATACAGAGGATCAGTAATTAAATCTTCGCGATCGATGGCTTTGGCCACCCCCTCCCAGAAATGCAGTAGCCCGGCAATAAACATATAGCGCTTTTTTCCCTTAAATATACCAGCAGGTGACAGGGCGAAGTGATGGGAGCCGCTGCGGGTAGGCACCATAGCGCCC
>CALLDA010000024.1 GCA_937998635.1 uncultured Pseudomonadales bacterium | reverse complement strand
CTTTGAGGCATCCTTGAAATTATTGCCGTAACACCAGTCGGTGGGAACTGGGCCGCGCTGGGCCATGTCCTGAAGATACTGGTTGACCGCGGTGAATTTCCCTACACCGGGGGGGCCCAGGACATAGAGATTGTAGCCTTCGCTGCTCATGCCCAGACCAAAACGAATGGCCTCAAGCGCTCGGTCCTGGCCAATAATATCGCTCAGGGTTTCAAGATCATTGGTGGTCTCGAAATCAAACTGTTTGGCATCGCAACAGTTGGGTAGATCTTCAGTCGTTAGCGCTACTACGGACATTTTGTTATCACTCATGGTTTTCTCCTGGCTGTAGAAACGACAGTCTCTACAGATGCCTAATGCCAATACTAAGGCTAACGGATTACTAGAATCGCATCTACGACTATGTGAGCTAGAAGATGAGCCGCATCAAGCCACTGCGATCCAGTTGTTTTTTGCATTGGCTCTATTGTGCTGCATACGTTTTTGAACGGCGATCCACTTTCGCGGCAACGTTTATCAGCCAGGCCTTGTTTTTATAGCTGCCCCGTGCATAACCGCCGTGGCCTTCGTGATAATTAAGGTATTGATTGCGGGCATCCCACTTGGAAACGCCGTTTAAGCGCTGGCTTTTATTCATATACCAGAACATAAAATCGATGGCATCATCGAAATCATCCCGGTCGCTAAATATAGAACCCGCCTCACGCTGGTAATCACTCCAGGTACCGTCCTGAGCCTGGGCATAACCATAGGCGGAGCTACCTCGACCATAGGGTATAAAACCTAAAAACCAGCGCATTGGCGGCTTTGCGTCATTTATAAATGAGGATTCCTGGTACATCATCGCCAGGGGCACATGCACTGGCCCGCCCCAACGTTTGGCAGCGGACTTTGTCGCTCGATACCAAGCGCGTTTTTCTTCAAATATATCGCAAATATTATTGGGTTTGGCCGGTGCTGAGGCACAGCTATTGAGCAGCATTACAGAAAACAAGCTGACCGAAAGCAACAATAAACCGTTCTGGGTCAGTAAGCGCAGTTTAGTCCTGCGCAATCTAGCCTTACGCCCTTTGATAATCCGCCCGGCCTCGAACCTGACTACTTAGCGTTGAATTTCGCCAATTGTTCCGGAGTGGCTTCGGTCTGGAATTTTTGTTTCCATTCGCTGTAGGGCATGCCGTAGACCAACTCCCGGGCTTGCTCATAATCGACTTTTTCACCGTGTTGTTCGGCTTCTGCGACGTACCACTTTGACAGGCAGTTGCGACAAAAATCGGCCAGGTTCATCAGCTCAATATTTTGTACGTCTTTATGCTCGTCAAGATGTGTGAGAAAACGACGGAATACTGCCGCTTCGATTTCAGTTTTGGTGTCTGTACTCATCAGCTAACTTCCTCTCCATGGGCTTGCTTATCGGCATGATACGACGAGCGTACCAGAGGGCCGGAAGCCACCTGTTTAAAACCAATCGACTCAGCGTATTCCCGGTACTCTGCAAACTCATCAGGGTGTACGTAGCGATCGATCGGCAAATGATTTTTTGAAGGTTGCAAATACTGGCCGACGGTAAGCATCTCAACATCGTGCTCACGCAAATCATTTAATGTAGCCAGCAATTCGTCTTTCGTTTCACCCAGCCCGACCATCAACCCAGACTTACTGGGCACCAATGGATTCCGGGCTTTATATTTCTGCAACAATGTTAACGACCACTGATAATTGGCACCGGGCCGGGCTTCGCGATACAGGCGCGGTACTGTTTCGAGATTGTGATTAAACACATCCGGCGGTGTGGTGGTGAGAATATCCAGGGCCGGTTCCATACGGCCTCGAAAATCGGGCACCAGGATTTCAATTTGTACGTTTGGGCTTTGCTCACGGGTCGCTTGAATACAATCGGCAAAGTGCTGGGCGCCACCGTCGCGCAAATCATCACGATCCACCGAGGTGATCACCACATACTTGAGTTGCATTTCAGCAATGGCCGCAGCCAGATGTTCAGGCTCCTCAGTATCCAGCGGATTGGGTTTGCCGTGGCCAACATCGCAAAATGGGCAGCGCCGGGTACAGATATCACCCATGATCATAAATGTCGCAGTACCACCACCAAAACACTCATTGAGATTGGGACAGGCGGCCTCTTCACAGACGGTTGCCAGCTTGTTTTTACGCAGAATATTTTTAATGCGCGATACTTCCGGCGCATTGCGCAGGCGAATTCTCAACCAGGGTGGCTTGGGCAGATAAGTCTCGGTGGGAATGACTTTGACAGGAATGCGCTCGACCTTGTCGGCGCTACGCAGTTTCTCACCTTCACGGAGTCGGCGGGTACGTTTGACCGGAACTTGATTCGCATCTTTCATAGACGCTTATTCTACGCCTCTCGTAAAATCTGGCAAAACATCCAGGGTTGTATAAGACCCGCTTTTGTAAGCCCAGTTATCGTAACCAAGATTCGCGGCTAATTTATCCAGTAGCTGTTCTGACAATACTTCCAGGGACGGCATTTCCTCTTCGGGTAACAGATCTTTCAGGCGAGTCATAGCCAGTCCTGGATAGCCACAGGGATTAATCCGCTGGAAAGGCTCCAGGTCCAACTCGGCATTGAAGGCCAGGCCGTGGTAGCTATTGCCCTTGCGAATACGCAGCCCAAGGGAGGCTATTTTTGCTTCATCGACATAAACACCCGGTGCTTTATCGCGGTTCACACCCTCTATGCCGTAATCGGCCAGCAACTGCTTGATGCTGATTTCAATGGCACAAACCAGTTGACCGACGTTTAACGAAAGGCGTTTCAGGTTGACCAGCACGTAAACAACAATTTGACCGGGGCCGTGATAGGTGACCTGGCCACCGCGATCAGCTTTTATGACCGGAATATCGCCCGGCATTAACA
>CALLDA010000023.1 GCA_937998635.1 uncultured Pseudomonadales bacterium | reverse complement strand
CATCGAAGAGAAATATGCCGAGCTTGGTCGCGCCGACGGCCCCCTTGGACCCCTTGGCGGCAGCAGCGGAATCTTTGGTGATTCGGGTTACGAAACGCCAATGCCGGATAGTGTCGGCCGTTATCTCGACGCTTACCTTGTAGCGGCTGGTAATGTGAGCGAAGTAGCCTTGACCAGTAGCGAACAGATACGCTCACAATGTCAAGGTTTGCGCCTCCAGAATCACTGTGGTGGTGGCAGTTTTAAAAGTCAGATGAAAAAAGCCGACCGCAGCGGCGCAAAAGTGGCACTCATTATTGGTGAAGATGAGGCTGCGGCAGGGCAGATCACCATAAAGTATTTACGTGAAGACAGACAGCAGCAGACCCTGCCGTTATCAGAGGTAGTGAAGCTGCTTAATAAGCTTTCTTAAGGGTTAAGCCTCAATGGTTAACCCATAATCGATAACCAAAGTGGAATAGAACATTGGCACAGCACCTTAGTGATGAAGAACAAATTGAAAGCCTGAAACGTTGGTGGAAGGATAACGGCGCCCAACTTATTTTGATGGTGGTATTGGTGATCGGTAGCTGGTTCGGCTGGCAGCAGTGGCAAGACTATCGGGAACAACAGGCGGCCCAGGCCTCGAGCATTTACAACGACATCATGGAGCTGGTGGGTCAGCAGCCTGTGGGTACCCTGAATGATGATGACCGGCAACGCTTGCAGGACCTGGCTGGGTCCCTACGGACTGATCACAAAAACAGTCAATACGCCCAATATGCCAGCATGATGCTGGCTCGGATGGCGGTGGCAGATGCTGAGCTTGAAAAAGCAGCGACCCTGCTACAAGGCGTCATTGATAGCAGCGACGATGACGAGCTGGTTGACGTGGTTCGCTTACGTTTGGCTCGCGTCGAAGTCGCGCGCAAGGATTACTCAACAGCGCTTGAAATACTGGATGTTGAGGTGCCCGTGGCGATGAGCGCCCTGTATGCAGAGTTGCGTGGCGATATTTATTATTATCAGCAAGACTTCGCCGCCGCACGAGGGGCTTATCAAGCAGCACTTTCAAGTCTGTCAGAGAGCGAATCCAGTGCGCTACCTATATTGAAGCTCAAATTGAATCAGGTGCTTGACGGTTCAGCAAAAGAACCTGCGAGTCCGATCGACGCAGTAGAAGCCGTGCAAGAGGCTAAGGCAGGCGAAGACGAGAGTGAGTCGTGATGATGAAGAAACTAGCTTTTTTACTGTGTCTGAGCGTCCTGTTGTCGGCCTGTAGTTCCCTTAAATTCTGGGAAGATGAGAGCAGTTCGACGCCAGAAGGCGGTGGAACAACAGACACCATCGCCGCTGAAGAAATCGAAGATGAGAATGAGGACAGCGATATCTCGTTAGAGCCGAAGGAACTTGAGGATTACGATGAAACTGTCCGTATTCGCAAGTTATGGCGTTCCTCGGTAGGTGAGGGGCAAGAAGCCTTTTCGGCCAGTCTGCAGCCGGCGATTTTCGGTCAGCACATTTTCAGCGCCGATCCCGAGGGTGTAGTCAGTGCATTTACGCTTAATGATGGCGATCGTATCTGGCGCACCAAGCTCGATACTGCCCTGACGGCAGGCGTAGGTGTTGGTGCAGATCTGGTATTAGTGGGCAGCCGGGACGGTGAAGTGATTGCCCTTGCAGCGGATACCGGAGAGGAACGCTGGCGTGCAGCCCTGACCAGTGAGGTATTGGCACCGCCAGCAGCCACTGGCGCTTTGGTTGTCGCGCAAACCCAGGATGGCAAAATTCACGGTTTATCCCCGAGCTCTGGCGAGTTGATTTGGCGCTATGTAGCAGAATTGCCGGTCTTGACCTTAAGGGGTACGGGCTCGCCAGTAATTGCCGACAACATGGTGGTGGTTGGCTTTGCCAGTGGCAAGCTGGTGGCGCTTAACCTTGCCTCAGGCGGACTGTTGTGGGAATCCAAACTAGTCACCGGTGAAGGTAAAACTGAATTAGAGCGTATGGTCGATGTAAATACGCCGGTGTTGGTCGGGGATATCGTCTATGCGACCAGCTACCAGGGCAAGCTCGGCGCGTTGAGCCGCGGAGCCGGTCGAGAATTATGGACGCATTCGAGCTCTAGCTATCGAGCGCCTTCCTATCGCACGGGACGACTTTATGTCGTAGACACTGAAGATAAAGTTTATTCCTACCAGGCATCGGGTGGCAGAGAGCTTTGGGTAAATGAAGAATTTATGCGTCGTAAATTGACTGAACCGTTGGCCCTTGAAAACCACCTGGCTGTGGCTGATCGAGAAGGTTATCTGCATATACTTGCCACTGATGATGGTCGGATAGTCGGCCGGGAAAAAGTCGATGGCGATGGTGTTTCTGTAGCTATGATTGCTGGCAAAGTGGCTGGCGAGGTAGACAAAGATTCTGGGCAAGAGAGCGACTATCAGGAGAGCTTTTTTGTCCTGGATAACAGCGGCGACCTCACTGCCTATCAGCTGGAACTTGAGGACAGTGAATAGCCGATGTTGTGACGACTGTTATTTCAGGGTTCTATTCGTTTAAGGGTTTTACTTATTCAATGGCTCTATGCATTGAGGGCTTCTCTTATTGCCGAGGGCTCCTCTTATTGCTGAGGGCTCTTTATTCCAGATTCGTGCTCGTCAAATTGCAGTAGAATAGCCGCCTTAATTCAAGCGTAAGTAAACCATGCTCCCAGTTATAGCCCTTGTCGGGCGTCCCAATGTGGGTAAATCCACACTATTTAACCGTCTCACGAAAACGCGGGATGCCCTGGTGGCCAATTATCCGGGGCTGACCCGGGATCGTAAATACGGAGAGGGCGAGTTCGAAGGCCGCCGCTATATGGTCATCGATACCGGGGGTATTACCGGTGATGAAGAGGGTATCGACTGGGAAATGGCCGCCCAATCTCAGCAGGCTATGACTGAGGCTGATATTATTTTTTTCATGGTCGATGCCCGCGAAGGTTTGTGCGCAGTCGATGAGGAGATTGCTCGTAAACTGCGGCAAAAAGCCTACTCTGTTGTGCTGGTTGTCAATAAGATTGATGGTGTTGACCCCAATATTGCGCTATCAGATTTTCACAGCATGGGTATCGCCGAGCCTTTCGCTATTACCGCCACCCATGGCCGAGGTATTAAGCAGCTTCTCGAAGAAACCTTGAGTCAATTGCCGGACAAAGGCCCGGTAATATCACCCACGGCCACGGGTATTAAAATGGCCGTTGTCGGACGTCCGAATGTCGGCAAATCGACCCTGGTCAATCGGCTCTTGGGTGAGCAAAGAGTGGTCGTCTACGATGAGCCGGGTACTACCCGTGACAGTATCTATATCGATTATGAACGTGCGGGTCGGCGTTATACCCTTATCGACACCGCGGGTGTCAGGCGGCGCAAAAATGTCACGCTGACGGTAGAAAAATTTTCTATCGTAAAAACCTTGCAGGCCATCGACGATGCCAATGTGGTGATCCTGCTGATCGATGCCCAGGAAGCCCTGGTTGAACAGGATATGCACTTAATGGGTTACACCATCGAAGCGGGCAGGGCTTTGGTGATAGCGGTCAATAAATGGGATGGTCTGGAGCAGGATCAGAAGGACTGGCTTAAACAGGAACTTAAACGCCGTTTACGTTTTGTTGAGTTTGCCGATATTCACTTTATCTCGGCTCTGCATGGCACCGGTGTCGGGCATTTATACAAATCGATATTGTCCGCCTATAAGGCGGCTACCGATTCACTCAGCACCAACCGACTGACGACGATTCTTGAGGATGCCGTTAACGATCATCCGCCACCGTTGGTGCGTGGCCGGCGCATTAAATTGCGTTATGCCCATGCCGGTGGCAGAAATCCGCCCGTGATTGTTATTCACGGCAGTCAAACCAACGAAGTGCCCAATCACTACACCCGCTATCTGGAAAAGACCTTCCGCCGAGTGCTGGGCCTCCACGGCACGCCCATAAAAATAGAATATCGCTCTGGTGATAATCCTTACGCAGGGCGTAGCAATAAATTGACGACCCGCCAGGTCAATAAGAAAAGACGCTTAATGAAGCATGTTAAGAAGAAGTGATTGGCAAGGCTACTGTTAGGATTGATTAAGGCTAAAGGCTTTATTTAAGATCATTTAAGAATGAGTTCTATCTCATCCATTAACTGATTACAGCGTTTAATCACCGCCTCATATATTTCCGGTGAGGCCATATCTGCCCCCGCTCTTTTTAGTATGTCGTAGGGATAATCAGAGCCACCGGCCTCAAGGATAGACAAATATTGCTGCCGCTCTTTTTGGCTGCCGTTTAGTACCTTGTCCATTAAATAGTAGGCTGCCGAAATTGAGGTGGCGTATTGGTAGACATAAAAGTTTCGGTAAAAGTGCGGTATATAAGCCCATTCGACAGTATAGGCGTCGTCGATCTGCATAATGCCCTGGTCATGGCCGTAATAACGTTTCAGCGTTGCGCCATAGATAGCATTGAGTTTATCTGCAGACAAGGCACCACCACTTTCTACCTCCTCATGAATGGCCAGCTCAAATTCAGCGAATTGAGTCTGGCGGAAAAACGTGCCCCGTAAACCCTGTAATTCTTCAAATAAATAATAGAGTTTTTCCTGCTCGGTGCTCGCGGTCTCTGCCAAATATTTATAGAGCAGGAGTTCGTGTGAGATAGAGGCGATCTCGGCAATAAATGTTGCGTATTCGGATTTGGCGAAAGGTTGATTACGTTGCGTCAGTAGCGAATGCATACCGTGGCCCCACTCGTGGGCGAAGGTGCTCACCGAGTCAAAATCATTATTATGATTAAGCAGGAGATAGGGATGCACATCGTATGCCGCACTCATGGCGTAAGCGCCACTGCGTTTGCCCTCGGTGGGTTCGACATGCATCCAGCCTTTGCCCACAGAGTCCTGGTAGAGTTTTCGGTAGTCTTCTCCCAGGGGCGTTAGTGCAATGTTGAGTAATTGGTGGGCGTCATCAATGCTGTATTGTTTGTCGAGATCGGCAACGGCGGGATAAACATCGTAGTAATGAGGCTTATCTATTTTCAACAAGCGGGCGTGGAGTTTGAGATAGCGATGCAAGGTTGGCAGGTTGTCGTTGACGGTTGCGACCAGGGTTCGATAAACCGCTTCGGGGATATTATCCACCGCTAATGACCGGGCCAGGGCTGATGGGTAGCCACGCATACGGGCGTCAAAAACCTGAGCCTGAACTTGTCCGCTTAATGTTTGCGCAAGCGTTTGCTGGTAGTTTTTATAGCTGCCAAAAAATGCATCGAATACGGCTTTTCTATCGGCCCGGTTTTCGGTGCCGCGAAATTTGGTATAGCCAGAGGGAGTGAGTTTAACCTCCTCACCCGTGCTCAAGGTGAGCTCCGCTCGGGGAATTTCGGCATTGGTGAGAATGCTGTAAGTCGAGCTGGCCATACGCAGAGGTGCGCTGGCCGCAGCCAGGATTTTCTCTTCACGAGCGGGCAGTACATGAGGGGCGTTGCGTAAGACGTTGCGGATAAAAAAATCGTAATCAATGAGCGCCGGTGTGCTTTGTTGCCACTGCAATAATTTATCTTTATCGATGCTTAATAATTCTGGTTCCAGATAACTGACGTTCTCGCTATAGGTGCTTAATAAATCTTCCGCCTGGGTGTGGCGTTCTCGGAAGGTCGAATTAGCCAGATCAGTGTCTTTCGCTAAAAAGCTATAGGTATAGAGGCGCATCAAATTTTTGTAGGCTTCAGAGTTATTTTGTAGGCATTGTCCAAGAGTTTGGGCACCAGTATTTAATTGCCCTCGACACCGGGTGAGATCAGCTATTTGTTTGGCGACGCTCTTTCGTGCCACTTCCCAGGCGGCAATATCTGGATAGAGCTCGATCAAGTCCCAGCTGCTTTTTATGGACTGGTTGGGGACGGAGTGCTCGGGGGTGGATTGCGCTGGGATTGCTGCACTATGTAGAGAAAAGCTTATAGCGATTAGCAGGCAGGCTAAGAGTCTTTCAACGAAGAGTCTTGGGGCTAAGAGGCTTTCGATTAAGAGTCTTGGGGATAAGAGCTTATGGCAATTAACTTTATCGAGCATATTTCTTGTCCTTGCTAGTCGAGTTTCCTGGCCGGTTTTTCCGAGAACGCTTTTTACTTACGGGCAATTTAGTCGCCATTACTTTCGGGGGTAGAGGCAGGATAAGGGTGAACACTTTCCACCTGACAATCCAGCGTGCCATCAAGCACCGTGACCGTGATCTGATCCTCAACGTCAGTATCAGCCACATGAGTAATCACCTGCCGGGCCTTATTCTGGGCGATGGCATAACCACGCTCCAGAGTATTAAGGGGGCTAACAGCCTGTAGCAATCCGGTAGCAGCGGCGAATTCGTCGTTCTTGCGCGCCAGGTTGTGTTTTATGGCTGTATTTAAGCGTTCCCGAAAATGCTTATTTCGATCCGATAGCTGAGCTAATTTAGCTTGAGGAGCTTGAGCATGGTAACGGCTTAAGACCTGCCCGAGTTCCAATTGCTTGCCGTGTAAGTGCAATTGAATACTTTTTAGCAGGCGGATTTCCAGATGATCCAGATGCTGCCCCTGCTTTTCAAGGATCTCGCTGGGGTGGCGCAGACGGAGACGCAGGTTACGTAAGGTTTGCTGGGCCTTACTTAACTGTGCATGGGCCTGTTGGCTAAACCAGTCGCTGTAGCCCTGAAAAACCTGGGCCAATTCCTGGGCGTCTGGGCTGGCCAGTTCGGCAGCGGCAGAAGGCGTTGGCGCTCGAAGATCAGCGACAAAATCAGCAATGGTGGTGTCTGTTTCGTGACCCACCCCAGAGACAACCGGTATCGTACTGGCGGCGATAGCTCTTGCCACGCTTTCCTCATTAAAAGCCCAGAGGTCTTCGATGGAGCCGCCGCCACGGGCAAGTATAAGCACATCACATTCGGCTCGGGTGTTTGCCAGCGCCAGGGCATCGCTTATGCCCTGGACGGCCTCATTACCCTGTACGGGGCTAGGGTAAATGCTTACCGGTATTGCAGGAAAGCGCCGTTCCAGTACGTGCAGGAGATCTCGAAGGGCAGCACCAGTGGGGGAGGTGATAAGACCAATATGCTGAGCAAACTGCGGTAGTGGTTGTTTAAGATCATCATCAAACAGACCTTCCTCGGCGAGTTTAGATTTCAGCAGCTCAAAGCGGCGCTGCAAATCTCCCAGCCCAGCTGGTTCCATATGTTCGACAATCAATTGATAGTCGCCGCGATTCTCGTAAAGACTAACCCGCCCTCGCACCAATATCTTGTCGCCGTTTTCAGGACGAAGCCTTACTGCCTGGTTGCGGTTGCGAAACATCGCACAGCGAATTTGCGCATTATCGTCTTTGAGAGTGAAGTACCAATGGCCGGATGAGGGCCTGGCAATATTGCTCAGCTCAGCTTCTACCCACAACAAAGACAGGTGGGTCTCTAGCAATTGTCGGGCGCGCCGGTTGAGCTGGGTCACTGAAAAAATCTGTCTGGCGTCGGCCTGAGCTGAGGTGCTTGCTGAGGTGCTTGTTGAGGTGTGTGCTGAGCTGGATGAGGTCATGGTCTGGGATTGTAGAGAAAACTGCCGTAACGGCAAGCATAGGCATGGCCAGAAGGCCTTATAGAGGTGATAAAGGCTTATTGATGGAGATTAAACTAAGGCCGAAGTGAGTTTACCGACTCAGGTCGTCGGTCTATAATGCCGTGCTTCCCAAACTCTGTGGACTCCAATGCTGCGAATCGATCAGGAAGCACTCACCTTCGACGATGTCCTCCTTATCCCCGGTTATTCTGAGGTGATAGCGACTGGCGTTGATCTCTCTTCCCGGCTTACCCGAACCATCAGCCTTAATATCCCCCTGGTCTCTGCGGCTATGGATACCGTGACCGAATCACGCCTGGCTATCGCTCTGGCTCAGGAGGGCGGCATTGGCATTATTCATAAAAATATGACCGCTACTCAGCAGGCCCTCGAAGTGCGCGCTGTTAAAAAGTTCGAGAGTGGCGTCGTCAAAGACCCCATCACCATTGATGCCGATGCCTCTATTCGAGAGTTGGTCGCGCTGACTCAGGAATACAATATATCCGGCGTGCCAGTGCTCAAAAATGGCGAGTTGGCGGGCATCGTCACCCGCCGGGATGTGCGCTTTGAAACCGATCTGGATTCATCGGTAGCCTCGGTGATGACCCCTAAAGATCGACTGGTAACGGCCAAAGAAGGCGCAGAGCCCGAAGAAGTGAAGCGCCTGCTGCATAAATTCCGTATTGAAAAAGTTCTCGTCGTCAACGAGCAATTTGATCTGTGTGGCCTGATTACCGTTAAAGATATCGATAAAGCCGAGCGTTATCCCAACGCCTGTAAAGACGATCAGGGTCGATTGCGGGTCGGGGCATCGGTAGGCACCAGCCCCGATACCGAGGAGCGCGTTGAGGCTTTGGTTAAGGCCGGTGTCGATGTGCTGGTAGTGGATACCGCTCATGGTCATTCCAGCAATGTCATTGGACGGGTGCGCTGGATAAAAACCAATTACCCCGACGTTCAGGTGATTGGCGGTAACATCGCCTCCCCAGAGGCCGCCCTGGCCCTGGCGGAAGCTGGCGTTGACGGCGTTAAAGTCGGTATTGGCCCTGGTTCTATCTGCACCACGCGGATTGTGACCGGTGTTGGTGTGCCGCAAATCAGCGCCATTGCCAATATTGTCGAAGTGTTAAAAGGTACCGACATTCCTGTGATTGCCGATGGTGGCATCCGTTTTTCCGGTGATATTTCAAAAGCCGTGGTCGCCGGTGCCGAATCGATCATGGTCGGTTCCTTATTTGCCGGTACTGAAGAAGCGCCCGGCGAGATAGAGCTTTATCAGGGGCGAACCTACAAGGCTTATCGAGGCATGGGCTCGCTGGGGGCTATGGCTCAGCGTGACGGTTCCAGTGACCGTTATTTTCAGGATGCCAGCGCTGGTGCCGAAAAACTGGTGCCCGAAGGCATAGAAGGCCGAGTGCCTTACAAAGGCCCGATTTCAGCGATTATTCATCAGTTGATGGGCGGCCTGCGCTCAGCCATGGGTTACACCGGCTGCCCCGATATGGAAACCATGCGCACGGTACCCAAATTCGTCCGAGTGACCAGCGCGGGTATGGGCGAAAGTCATGTCCATAATGTTGGTATTACCAAAGAAGCGCCGAATTATCCGGTGGGTGATTACTAACAGGCAGAAATATAGTAAGTTGGTATTTTTATTAAGTAGTATTTAAATTAACAAATAGCCCCAACTAATTGTTTTAAATAAGTTTTATGAAATAAAATAACGGGGCCAGTGGGCTCCGTTTTTATTTATTAACACAAGCAGCCGTCCCTTTATG
>CALLDA010000022.1 GCA_937998635.1 uncultured Pseudomonadales bacterium | reverse complement strand
CAAACCGATGTTCTGAAAAAGTCGGCGGCTGCTTTCTGCCAGAGCGATTTGACGATGCTGAAAACCCGGCTGGGTACCATTAGTCACTGAATAACTAGGGGTATCGGCGGATTCCAGTATAAGAATCGTCCATAAAGGTTGTTGGCGGGCCAGAAACAACGCTGCACAGAGTCCCGTTAGCCCGGCACCAACAATGGCGATATCGCTCTGTTCAGGTAGCGCTTCAGGTAGCACGTTGAGGGGCGCTTCGGGCGCTGCATCTTTGGTCATTTATCTATCGTCATTGACTGCTCGGCCCTGGTGTTAACACTATAGTTAACCCTGTCGTTAACCGTGTTGCTAACCCGCCATTAGCGCTTCGATATCGGCAACAGTCTTGGGTACACCCGCCGTTAATACTTCAATACCCTTGCGAGTAATTAAAACGTCGTCCTCAATGCGGATGCCTATGCCCCGCCATTTTTTGGCGACCCTGGTGTTATCGGGCGCAATATAAATACCTGGCTCCACCGTCATCACCATACCGGGTTCGAGCATGCGCCATTGGTTATCGACTTTGTAATCACCGACGTCGTGGACATCCATACCCAGCCAGTGCCCAGCCCGGTGCATATAAAAGTCGGTATACGCGCCTTTTTCGATGAGCTCAGGGACTTTGCCCTTGAGCAGACCTAGTTCCACCAGTCCCGCAGTAATAATCTCTACCGTTACCTGGTGGGGCTTGTCCCAATGACTGCCCGCCTGAATAGCATCAATCGCGGCCAGTTGCGCATCCAGCACCAATTCGTAGATGGCTTTTTGTTCAGGCGTGAACACGCCGTTCACCGGAAAAGTGCGGGTGATATCGGCGGCATAGTGCTGGTATTCGCAGCCTGCATCAATCAGTACCAGATCACCGTCGTCCAGGACACTGTTATTCTCCACATAATGCAGGATACAGCCGTTGTTGCCACCACCGACAATTGAGGAATAAGCGGGGAAGCTCGCTCCCGCACGAGAAAATTCATGCTCGATTTCTGCCTGCAATTGATACTCCGACATACCGGGACTCACGGCCTTCATAGCCCGAACGTGAGCCTCCGCCGAAATCTTGCCCGCTTTACGCATCAGCTTCACTTCGGCGGGTTTTTTAAACAGCCGCATTTCGTGCAGTAGATGGTCGAGATCAACGAACTCACCGGGGGGTACTGCTCCCGTACGCGCCCGTGCCCGGATATCGTTGACCCAGGTCATAAGGTGCTGGTCAAAATCCCTATCCTTGCCCACGGCGTAATAAACTCGCTCTCGACCTTCGATTAGGCCTGGCAAAATATCGTCGATATCAGCAATTGGAAAAGCATCCTCGGCACCATAATCATCACAGGCTCCGGCAGGTCCAGCGCGGTAGCCGTCCCAGATTTCACGGCTACGATCTCGATCCCGGCAAAACAATATAAATTGCCCCTGCGCTCGCCCAGGCACCAGCACTAACACCGCTTCAGGCTCAGGGAAACCCGTTAAATAGTGAAAATCACTGTCCTGACGGTAGGGAAAATGGGTATCCCGACTGCGCACCCGCTCCGGCGCGGCGGTAATAATGGCGATACTGTTTTTTTCCATCATCGACATCAAGTCGCGGCGGCGGCGAGCAAATTCTTTACTGGTGATCATTATGTCATCTCTAATGTTTAGCTTTGGTCGGCGCAGACATCATATGGGCCAACTCGACGTGGATCAGGCTTGAGGCTACTCTCACAAACTCTACCAGCTCGACAAAGCTGGCTTCATCATCTTCTTCTTGCTCACTGTTCGGGTCAACCAGAGCAATCGCGGCGAGATCGCGCATTGCCTCAGCCACATCCGGCGCAAGATTTGTCTCGCCGGACAAACCCGACAAGCCCAGACCGGAGAGATAGCTCTGGCACCAGCACGCCAGAGCCTCTATTCGCTCTGACATGGCCTCTTCATCATCGGGAAGCAAAAGCTCGACCAGACCTTGCTCAGCCCCTATCTGAGCGACTGTACTTTGGTATATCTTGCTAAGCATGTCTTTTATCGCAGTTAGGCTCGACGACGAAACGTCGATTAATTCAGCAAAAAATGCCAGCAGATCCTGCTCTTCAAAACCCTGCCCGCCGCACATACGCCCGTATAGACCTCCCTGCAGGTCGGAGGGCGTAGTGTCTATGCCATGAACCAGCAGCTCATGGCAGCATTCGTCAAAATCCAGGGCCACAGTAAATCCTCTTGATTGAGCCCCGCACCCGCAGTGCTCAACAACTTATAACGAGCAATGTCTTAGCCATGAAAACCTATGACTAACAATAAAATATAGGTCTACTTCTCGAAACAAAATTAAGATTATTGACCCGCTCCGCCAAGCGCAATATAGTACCCTCAAATAGCACATGTTCAAGCTGAAACGCGTTCACACAACTAAACACTGCGACGACTATGACTACTGACTCGATAGATGGCCTGGAACAGAAAATCGACCAACTGGTGGAGCTGGCGAGTCGCTTGCAGCAGGAAAATGCCGCTTTGCGTGATCGCGAATCCGGTTTAGTACGCGAACGAGGCCAGTTGCTCGAAAAAAATGAACAGGCACGTAATCGAGTCGAAAGCATGATCGCTCGTTTAAAAGCCCTAAACCCCGAAGGCTAGCGACTTGACAAACCCTGAAACAGTACAGGTTCGAATACTCGACAAAGAGTACCAGGTACAATGCCCCCCTGAAGAGAAAGCCGGTTTGCTACAGTCCGCCCAGGCACTAGATGAGCGTATGCGCGAAGTTCGTAAATCCGGCAATGTCATCGGCCTCGAACGCACCGCGGTCATGGTTGCTCTGAACCTGGCCTACGACTTACTCAAAGCCGAATCCAAAGCCTCAGCAAACCGGGCTGGAAAAAAAGATTTATTGCGTATTGATCGAAAATTAAGCAGCGCGCTAAAAACCCTGACCTAGCCCTTTCGTCAGAAAGCCCTGAAAGCAGAAACACAATCGTCATTATCTCTAGGTTATAATGCCTCAACCTGGAGTGCAGGCTAGTCGAAAAGTCCTTGACCGATAATACCACCCCGGGAATTTCTGCCGACGCTGTTGTGCATGTCCGCTTGACGGAAAGCCTGATGCGCCACGGAGATACCCACCTTGAACCTTTCGGTTCAAGGCCACGTCGACGGCGGCACCTCCGGGGACTTTACCCACCTGAAACCCCCACATGCAAAACACATCGACACCTTTAGATTCGAAGCAAGCACTCCGCCAGGCCATGCGCCAAAAGCGGCGAGCCCTCACTGATGACCAACAAAGATACACTGGCGATGCCCTGGCTGACTTACTCAAAGGCTTCCCCTCCTACTGCAAGGCGCAAAGAATAGCCTTCTATCTGAAAAACGATGGTGAGGCTGACCCCAAGCCGCTTCTAGAAGACGCCATAGAAAAAGGCAAAGCCTGTTATTTACCCGTGCTCGATCCCCTTAAAAACAATCAGCTGCATTTCGTCAGGTATCTGACCACGAGCACATTAGTAAAAAATCGATTTGGCATCGAGGAACCGCAACTCATCGACCACCATATTGCACCGCCCTGGACACTGGATATTATTTTTATGCCCCTGGTTGCTTTTGACCGGGCCGGAACCCGCCTCGGTATGGGCGGCGGCTACTATGACCGAACGCTGACCAATAGCAGCATTCGCAAACCCCTGCTGATCGGATTGGCACACAGCTGCCAGGAGGTCGATAGCCTGGAGCGATCGACCTGGGACATGCCTATGGACGCAATTGCTACAGAAAAAGAACTGATCATCATCGGATAAGCACCCCTAGCCGGACATAAGCCACCATGAGAAAAACCAAGATCATCTGCACCATCGGGCCCGCGACAAGCTCCACCGACATGCTCACCCAGCTGGCGAATGCAGGTATGAACGTGGCCCGCCTAAATATGTCCCACGGCGATCACGAATTCCATGGCGCAGTGATCGAACGTATAAAAAGCCTCAACAAAACTCTCGATCATGCTGTCGCAATACTGGTCGATACTCAGGGTCCGGAAATTCGCACCGGTGATCGCAACAGCGACCTCAACCTCACCACGGGTGATGTGGTCTCAGTCGTCGCCCGGGGCACAGCGGATGTCGAGGCCAGCTCAATCCAGGTTAACTACGATGATCTCATCCATGATGTGAACGTTGGCGACAAGATCACGGTCGATAACGGCCTGATTAACCTTGAAGTCATGGAGAAACACCCGCCGATCATTAAGTGCCGAGTGGTTGACGGCGGCGTACTGAAAAGTAAAAAACACGTTAACTTGCCTGGAATACGCGTTAACTTGCCCGCTATTACCGAAAAAGACAAAAGAGACATTGAGCTAGCAAAAAAATACGGGGTTGATTTCATCGCATTATCATTCGTTCGAAATAAGGAAGATATCGACGAACTTAAGCTACTTTTAGCCGATGATGGCCAAACAATCAAAATAATCGCCAAAATCGAAGATCAGGAAGGCCTGACCAACCTTGAAAGTATCATTGAGGTCTCAGATGGCATTATGGTCGCCAGAGGTGACCTCGGTGTCGAGATAGCCATCGAGGTGCTACCCCGGGTTCAGCGGCGCATCGTCCGGCAATGTGCTATTCACGGCCGTCGGGTGATTGTTGCCACCCATATGCTCGAGTCGATGATAGAGAACCCGCTACCGACCCGAGCTGAAGTCACGGATGTCGCTAATGCAGTTTATGAAGAAGCCGACGCCATTATGCTGTCCGGCGAGACCACCATCGGCAAATACCCGGTGCGCTGTGTAGAGATGCTCGACAAAATCGCGCGCTCTACTGAAAAAAGTCGCGGCCTGATGTTTACCGAAAACCTGACGATGGATACCGATAAACAGGAAATGTCCGCAGCGGCCGTTAAATTAGCAGAATCGATTGGTGCCAAAGCCATTATCGTGCCCACCAAAACCGGCCGTATGGCTAACTATATAACTAACTGCCATCCCCAAACCCCAATCATTTGTGCTTTCACGTTTGATGAGCGCACCCATCGTCAGTTAATCCTAAACCGCAATGTGCTGAGCTTTGTGATTGATTACGCTCCCGATCCCGACAAGATTCTTTCGACGGCGGCAAGTGCTTTACTGAAGCGCGATGATTTCACCGCCGATGATAAGGCCGTTGTTATATCCGACACCTTGAGCGGGCCGGGAGTAGATTCTGTACAAATCCGCAGCTTGGGTGAATTGCAAAAGCTGACCTAGTTCTCTTTAATAGACGCCAGACTGAATCATGGAAGAATTTAGGAAGTGGAAAAGAATAACTGCATGGCTTTCCCTGACCTGGCTGTTCGCCCTCGCCGGACTAAGTTTTACCGAGCGCTTACCACCAATTGCCGCGTCATTACTGTTAGCTTTAGTCGGCATCTTTCTAACGTTGTTTTTCTTCGCTAACTGCAACGCTTGTTTTTGTCGCTGTAGCAAGTGCTATCAACCCTTGGTTAATCCTGCACATTTCTGGTTTGGGACGGTAATTTTCGCTAATCCAAAATTATGCAAAGGATGCGGGAACAACCTGCAAGAACCTGGTAACTAGCTAAGAAAAAACTGGTAGGCCTCGTTAGCGGTCTCTTCTTCACAACGATAATCTAAAGAATCGAGAAAGCGCGGCACTTCACGCCTATCCTCCATCGGGACCTGCAGGCCAACCAGCACCCGGCCATAAGCCGAGCCGTGATTGCGATAGTGAAACATTGAAATATTCCACCGCCCGCCCAGCTTGCCGAGAAAATTTGACAAAGCCCCTGGGCGCTCCGGAAATTCAAAGCGATAGACAATTTCATTATCAAGCTCGGGGGCGCGACCACCGACCATATGTCGAATATGCAGTTTGGCCATCTCATTGTCGGTCATATCCCTAACCGAATAACCTTTAGCGGCTAGCTCCTCGACCATGGCATCACGATCTGCATCGGACTCCACCTGAATTCCGACAAATATGTGCGCTTCTTCATTATCGGCAAAACGGTAATTAAACTCGGTGACCATGCGCCGACTGAGGGCCGCACAAAAGCGCTTAAAACTACCCGGCGCTTCTGGAATGGTGACGGCGATCACCGCTTCGCGCTTTTCACCAATTTCCGTACGCTCAGAAATATAGCGCAGCCGATCAAAGTTAATATTGGCGCCACTATCAATGGCCAGCAAGGTGCTGTCCTCACAACCTGTCTGCTCTACATATTTCTTGATTCCGGCAATACCTAATGCACCCGACGGTTCGCAAATAGATCGGGTATCGTCAAAAGTGTCTTTAATCGCCGCACAGATTTCATCGGTGCTAACGGTAATGACTTCATCCACCGTATCCCGAAGTATGCGGAATGTTTCTTTGCCGATCTGAGCCACCGCGGTGCCATCGGCAAATAGGCCCACCTCTTTCAAACGCACACGCCGCCCTGCAGCCATGGCGGCGGCAAGGCAGGCAGCATCATCAGATTCCACAGCAATTATTTTTATGTCTGGCCGCACATACTTCACATAGGCGGCTATGCCCGCACATAAGCCTCCACCGCCGACGGGGACAAAAATGGCATCGAGCTTACCGGGATACTGACGCAATATCTCGACGGCAATGGTGCCCTGCCCGGCGATAACATCGGGATCATCGAAGGGATGGATATAAACCAGGGCCTTGTCTTCAACCAGTTTATGAGCATGCTGAGAAGCAGCATCGTAGGTATCGCCATGCAAGACAACCCGAGCACCGTGAGACCGGACCGCGTCAATTTTAATTTGCGGGGTGGTACGTGGCATGACAATGGTCGCTTTTACTGCCATTTTTTTTGCCGCTAACGCCAGGCCCTGAGCATGATTGCCCGCCGATGCCGCCACCACACCACGATCACGCTCAGCCTCACTGAGTTGCAACATTTTGTTGTACGCACCGCGCAATTTGAATGAAAAAACCGGCTGCAAATCTTCACGTTTGAGTAGGACATGATTATTCAAACGCGCCGACAGCAAGGGCGCTTCATCAATAGGTGTCTCTACGGCAAGATCATAAATACGCGCATCAAGGATGCGCTTAACATAGGATTTAGGCATTTAGGGCTCAGTTATTTTTTGGGATTGATCCAGGCTGTTCGAATTAGCGCCATGGTAGTGACTGCGCTTCAATAAGGCCAGTAATAGGCTTTGGTCTTGAGTGAATATTTTGATTGACTGATGCCTTCTCTAAGCCCCTCCTTTAACCAGGCATTCCTTTAATCAAGCTTTCCTTTTAATCAATAAAGTGGGCCAGCCGCTCCAGTGCTGCCGTATAATATGCTTTCAACGGGGAGACCACCATGAAACAAGAACAATTAAAGCGGGCCGTTGCGCAAGCAGCGCTTGAATACACCCTAAAGAACCTCGATTTTGACAGCTATCTCGGCATCGGCACTGGCTCCACATGTAATTATTTTATCGACCTGCTAGCCGCACACAAAGGCAAAATTGCAGGCACGGTGGCCAGCTCGGAACAATCTGCTGAGCGATTACGTCAACACGGTATAGCGGTTCTAGATCTGAACAGTGTCGATACAGTGGAGCTTTACATTGATGGTGCCGATGAAGTGAATCCCCATCTGGAACTTATTAAAGGTGGCGGCGGCGCGTTAACCCGCGAGAAAATTGTCGCAGCTGTGGCCAAAGAATTTGTCTGTATCGTCGATAAAAGCAAGCAAGTTAAACATCTTGGCAAGTTTCCACTGCCGGTCGAGGTTATTCCCATGGCCAGAAGTCACGCCGCCAGAGCTATTATCAAACTCGGTGGTGAACCGGTGTATCGAGAAAATGTCGTCACCGACAACGGTAATATTATTCTCGATATTCACAGACTTTACCCCATGGGATCGGCCAAAGCCCTGGAGGAAAAACTCAACAATATTACGGGCGTCGTATGCAACGGAATTTTTGCCAACCGCGCCGCCGACACCCTCCTGGTCGCAGGTCCAAAAGGCATTGAAACTCTGAGCGCACTCAATCATTAAGCACTGACAACTTAACGACGAATAACTAAGGCTATTAATGGAACTCCTCGAAGCAGTATC
This sequence comes from uncultured Pseudomonadales bacterium, assembly GCA_937998635.1. Taxonomy (GTDB): domain Bacteria; phylum Pseudomonadota; class Gammaproteobacteria; order Pseudomonadales; family Porticoccaceae; genus HB2-32-21. The sequence goes on along the minus strand of CALLDA010000022.1, from coordinate 5,216 downwards.
GACCCGCATTTCGGCCCGCGCTTTTCTTGACACCCCGGTCCATAAAGATATTGTTCACAAAATACTTGATCACGCCCGCCTGGCACCTTCCGGCAGCAATATGCAACCCTGGCATATCCACGCCGTAACGGGCCAGGCCCGTGAAGCACTAATAGAAAAAGCCCTGGCCTTTGCTGCGGAACATCCCATCGGCAGCATCAAACAGGAATATCAGTCACCGCCGCAAAATTTTATTAATCCCTACAAAGCCCGGCGCTTCGCCTGTGGCATGGCACTGTATTCTGCACTCAACATTGATAGAAAAGATAAAGAAGCCCGAGCAAAGCAGTTAATGCAAAATTTTTATTTTTTTGGCGCCCCCGTGGGCCTGATATTTTCCATGCATCGCTCACTGATGCCCGGACAACTGGGTGATCTGGGCATCCTGATGGGTAATGTTATGTTGATAGCCCGTGAATATGGCTTACATTCCTGCGCCCAGGGCTTCTGGCAAGATGTGCAACCCGCCATCAGGGAAGTGCTGGATATTCCCGAAGAACACTATATTTATAACGGTATCGCGCTGGGTTATCTGGACGAGGGCCACCCCGCCAATAGCGTCGAACCCGGCCGGGAAGCCGTTGAAAATTTTACTGAGTTTGTTGGCTTTGAGTAAAAATGCTAGAGCTACCTAATTGAAACCGCTATCTACTCACCAGGGCTACTAGCTCAAGCGCTGCTAGAAATTGCTATTAGTGTGAATACATCTGCTTAAAACGAGCCGAACTAAAACCATTCATCCGTTTTTTGCCAACCATAATAATGGGTACGCCACGACCGTTAAGATTCGCATAGTCCTTGCGACCTCGCTCGGATTTTTCTATATCATATTCGCTAAAGGGAATATTGTTCGCGACAAAATATTGCCTGGCACGTTTACACACTCCGCACCAGGCAGTGCTATACATCACCACCGGCTTTTGGCGCTCGGCTGCCAGTTTTTCAGCCTCCTGACGTTTTTCCTGAACGGTTTGTAGATAATCTGATACCGAAACATCAGCACCTTTTATAGTATTAATATCCGGCCGGATGATGACTTTTTCTGCCTCAACCTGGGTGTCTGCTTTGGGTGCTGTATCACTGAATCGCACCCGTCCCCGCTCATCAACCCACTTATAGATTTCACCAGCACTTACTTCAGCGGGCACCACGAACTGAACGGCAAGCATGCAGATAATCAGGGCCAGGGCCCTGCGGGTAAAGGTGGTTAGGTTCCGCCAACGATATAATTTCATGCTGAATTTCCTTTTCAATCCCTAAAAAGAAACTCAGCAAGCCATAAAATTGATCCGTCTGCAATCCTGTAATAGTTAATACTGGACGCTCAGCGCCATAAACTGACAAACAGTAGAAAGATAAATATCGGCTTCAGTGATTACTCCTCCACTGCGGCAATATTCTTTTGAAAGATGGTGTACAGGTAAACCGGAATATCAAGGCCACCCAGGTGTTTTTCTATCAATGGCTTAACATCCCGCCAATCAAGATCGCCAACATCTGTGCCTACTTTTGGAACCGCCAGGCTCTTTAGTCCATTTTTCTTAACTAATGCGGGCAACTTAGCGAGGCTGTCTTCGAGACTGCCCAGGGAAGCCTTGACTGAATCACTGTGTGTCACCAGATTCAAGACATTGACGCCACTGCTATTTTCCCACTCCCACACATCGCCAGGCTGCATATCGCCGTTACAACAACACTCTTTAAAATCCTTTTCGATAGCAGGCCATTCACCCTTCACAGTTGCGGCCAGACCTTCTGAAAAACTCTCATTTTGTGCGATGCCCTGAACAATTGCGTCCGACTTACTCCAAAGAATATTTCCGTAGACTTCTTTAATCATTGTCTTACCCTCGCTTGGATTGGGTTTTATTGTCAAACCTTATAGGTATCCTGTAATTGATACAGATCAGGAATTACAGCGCCAGATCTATTATCAAGTTTGCTTGCCCTGGTATCTCAGACTGTATTTATAAGCGACAAGACAGTTACAATAGCGCGCATTTTCTGGATCCCAGCCCATGTCAATCAACACTTACCGTCTGATTATTAGTTGCCCCGACAAAGTCGGCATCGTCGCTGCGGTGAGTTCATTCCTCGCCGAGCAGGGTGGGCTAATTACCGAGGCCAATCATTATCTCGATCCTGATTCAAAATGGTTTTTTACACGTCAGGTCATTGATGCCGATTCATTAAGTTATGATGTAGAGGAGTTACGCACTCGCTTCGCACCGCTAGCAGCAACTTTTGATATGGAGTGGCGTATCAGGGATACCAGCGCCCCGACTCGCGTGGTATTACTGGCCAGTAAACAGGCGCACTGCCTGTCTGACTTGCTTTACCGCTGGCGTAGCGACGAGCTAGATTTTGAAATCCCGGCGGTGATTTCGAATCACGACGCCCTGCGCAGTTATGTCGAGTGGCACCAGCTACCCTATTACCACCTCCCTGCTAACGACAAAGCCGAGCATTTTGCAGCGCTCACCGACTTACTCGACGACTTAGCCCCTGAGGTAATTGTCCTCGCCCGCTATATGCAAATACTACCCCCGAAAATCTGCACACGTTACGCCGGTAGAATTATTAACATTCACCACAGCTTTTTACCGGCTTTTGCTGGCGCCAAACCCTACCATCAGGCTGCCGAACGCGGCGTCAAACTGATTGGCGCCACCTGCCATTATGTGACCGATGAGCTGGATGCCGGGCCGATCATCGATCAGGATGTCGCGCGTATCAATCATCACGACAGCATCGACGACATGGTGCGAATTGGTAAAGATGTAGAGAAAACGGTACTGGCCAGAGGTTTACGCTATCACCTGGAAGACCGCGTTTTAATCCACGGAAATAAAACCATCGTTTTTGAGTAAGCAACATATCCCCGATTAATCCGACCCGAGTGCCACGGCCTCGGTTCGGCCAGGAGTAATTTTGACTAAACAATCAACACACGCCACCGACGTTGCCATCATCGGCGCCGGGCCAGTCGGACTGTTCAGCGTTTTTCAATGCGGCATGCTGAAAATGTCCACACAGGTGATCGATGCACTGCCCGCGACCGGTGGTCAATGCACAGCACTCTATCCCGAAAAGCCCATCTTCGATATTCCCGCCGCGCCGAACGTAAGCGCTGCAGAATTGATAGAACGTCTTGAAGAACAGATCAAACCCTTTAATCCAGTGTTTCACCTCGACCAACAAGTGGTGTCTCTAGAACGACAGAAACAGGGCTGGCAACTGAGCACTTCAAATGGCACAACCGTCAACGCAAAAGCAGTCATTATCGCGGCGGGAGCCGGTGCCTTTGGCCCCAACAAACCACCCCTCGCCAACATTGAACACTACGAAAACAAGAGCGTTCACTACCTGGTACAAAACCGCGAGCAATTTCGTGATCAACGCATTGTGATTGCCGGAGGTGGCGATTCTGCCGTCGATTGGGCACTGGCTTTAGCTGATATAGCCGCAAAAACTTACGTTGTGCACCGCCGTGACCGTTTCCGCGCCTTGCCTGAAAGTGTTGCTCAAATGCGTGCTCTGGCTGATCAGGGAAAAATTGAACTGGTCATCCCCTATCAACTGGCCAGTCTTGAGGGCGAGGGCGACCAGCTAAACGCTGTCAATATTAAAACCCTTGAGGGTGAAGAACGACGTCTCGAAGCCGATCATCTGCTGTCTTTTTTTGGCCTGGTTAATAAACTGGGGCCAATTAACAACTGGGGTCTGGATGTCCACAATGGCGTCATCAACGTAGAGCCAACGACCTGTGCAACGAATATCGAAGGCATTTTTGCCGTCGGTGATATCGCCAGTTATCCCCACAAACTAAAACTGATTCTGTCCGGTTTTGCCGAGGTTGCCCAGGCTGCTCATGCCGCGTTCAAGTTCGTCAAACCCGATGAAGCGCTGCACTTTGAACATTCCACCAGCTCTGGTGTGCCTTCGCTGTAAGGCGGTCTGATTATTGCTAAACCGGCAACACATTTTTGTTAACGACCATCGAGTCATTATTGTTGAGGAGTAGAGGTAAATGCCTAAAGTCACTTTTATCAAGGTAGACGGAGAAAAAATCGAAGCCGACGCTAAAGTGGGTAACACAGTTATGGAAGTTGCCAAGGAGCTGGACCTGCCTATGCTCGCCGCTTGCGGCGGCGCCCTGGCCTGTGCAACCTGTCACGTGGTCGTCGACGAAGATTGGTACGAAAAAACCGGGGAAGTCTGTGAGGACGAAGAGGATCTCCTCGATACCGCTCACGATCTGACCCCGACCTCACGCTTGTGCTGCCAGATTAAAGTCACTGACGATATCGATGGTCTAGTCGTCAAACTCACACCCATGAGTTAGAAAGCTTTTTTTCTGACAGCTGGCCTGACAAAGTAATAATTGTCAGGCCAGGCTCAGTGGCGGCTCACGGAGAACTGCACATTGTTCGCGTAGTTCAAGGATGTGTTCGCCCCAAAATCTTTCCGTGTTAAACCAGGAAAAGGCTCTCGGGAAAGCCGGATCATCCCAGCGACTGGCGATCCAGGCGGTGTGGTGCAAAATGCGTAAGGCTCGCAGGGCTTCAATCAGGTTCAGCTCTCTTGGATGAAAGTCGTAGAATTCATTGTAGCCCTCTACCACTTCAGACATTTGCGCAATTTGATCAGCTCGGCTGCCCGACAACAACATCCACAGATCCTGAATAGCCGGGGCCATGCGGGCATCATCAAAGTCGACAAAGTGTGGTGTGTCGTCTCGCCAAAGAATATTGCCCACATGGCAATCACCATGGCACCGCAACAAGGGCGTATCGCTCAACATCACCAGTTTTTCTTCAAGAATGCTGAGCAATTCAGCACTCACCGACTGGTAAGACGCCTTGAGGCTTGAGGGAATAAATTCCTCGCCTATCAGGGCCACACTTTGATAACCGTAGCTTTCGAGATCAAGGGTCGGTCGATACTTAAAAGGTTTCGCCGCCCCCACTAGGTGGATACGGCCCATCAAACGACCAATGGTAAATAAGCTATCGAGATCCCCCAGCTCCGGGGCATGGCCGCCTCGGCGCACAAACAAGGCAAAACGAAAATCATCAAATTTGAACAGGGTTTCACCCGCACTGTTTTGCCAGGGCGGCACCACCGGTAACTCATGGCCAACCAGTTCGAGACAATATTCATGCTCTTCGAGAATC